>NZ_JANLOG010000133.1:0-53706 GCF_025466205.1 Pseudomonas sp. 13B_3.2_Bac1 | reverse complement strand
CAGCCGGTTGATGCCGACAGTGACGACGATACGGGTTTCCTTGCACCAGTCTTCCGATTCATTGTCGACCTTGTCGCGCACCTTGAAGGTGACCGCCAGACCAGAGTCGTCGGTGTCACCGACGCGCTCAATGATGGCTTTGGTGATCCAGATCAGAATCGGGTTGGCCACCGGATCGTCGATCTGCGCCTGGGTCACCGGTGTGGACTCCACAAGGGTGCCACCCCAGTAGAGACGGATGACGTCGTCCACTGCGATGTCAGGGTAAGGCAGGCCGCTGCCGGACTCGGACCTGATGACAATCGGCACTCCCTCTTCGGCAACGTCTTTGTCCACACCACCGTTGACGATTTCCGGGGGAATGTACATGTACAGGTTGGAGTGACCGGGGCCCGGGTCGATGTCCTGGCCACCGGGGAGCTCCAGTTTGACGAAGAGGTCGAGGGGCTTGTCCGGACGCTCTTCTTTTTGATTGGGCTGTTTGATTTCGTAGGTGAGCTCGTAAGAACCGGTCTGCAGATGACGGGGGGCCACCGACAAGACTGTGGGCTGGTCGAGTTCGCTCTTATTGATGATGGGACGCCCGTCGACCTCACGGCCATCGAGCAGCAGCTTGACGGTGTCGCCGATAGCCTTTTGGGCCCAGGCGGGGATCAAGACAAGCATGCCGAGGTCAGGAAAGGCGAATACCGCCGCCCGGTTGATCCCCCACTGGCCGGAAGGCAGGAGGCGCCCGGGGACCCACGGGTCCAGCAGTGAATGGGGGGCAGAGATTCTCTTCTTGGGCTGAACGAGCATGGTCGGCACTCCGTGCGAACTGTCGGGAGACAAAGGGCGTGGAGTTATTCAACGCTGAAGATGACGGCTCTGGCTACTGTCAGAAATTACAGGTAGGCGCTGTTTTCTGACGAGTGGTAAAGCACGGCCCGGTGGATAAAAAGACGCTTTCCGGCATCACTCGGCGCCTTCTGTGCGTGTCGCCGGCAATGTCTGCAGGGCTTGAATGAGATGGTTGCCAGCCGTACCGGCCTCTTCGCGAGCAAGCCCGCTCCCACAGTTTTAACCGGGTGTTGCCGTAGCCATTGGCTCAGCGCATGCCAATGTGGGAGCGGGCTTGCTCGCGAATGCGGTGTGCCAGCCGACACCTTAAGTGCCTGACATGGCCTCTTCGCGAGTAAGCCCTTTCCCACAGTGTTAACCGGGTGTTGCCGTAGCCATTGGCTCAGCGCATATCGATGTGGGAGCGGGCTTGCTCGCGAATGCGGTGTGCCAGCCAACGCCTTAAGTGCCTGACACGACCTTTTCGCGAGCAAGCCCGTTCCCACCCTTGAGATTTACTCTCCTGTGGGAGCGGGCTTGTTCGCAGCGGCAGTTCCTGCAGATCGGGCATCATCAAGCGGCGTGGGGTGAGCCGGGCAGGGTGGCGGTATGTTCAGGCGAATACATCCAGCGCATCAGTGAATGCCGGCCGCTGATCCCCAGTTTGATCGCGGCGCGTTTGAGGTAGCTTTCCACTGTGTTGACCTTCAGTTGCAACTGTTCGGCCAGCTCCGGCGCGGTACGCCCGGCGAGCAGGCCGATGCACACTTCGGTTTCGCGATTGGACAGGCTCAGGCCCAGTTGCTGTAAACGCTCGTTGAAGCGCAGCCGCAGGTTTTCCAGGCCCTGTTGTGCGCCGTCAGCGCCGGGCGACGGGTCTTCTGTGTTGGCCTGCTGGGGTTGCAGGGCGTGAATGTGTTTTTCCAGCATCGGCAACAGCACCGGAGAAATGTCCTGCAACAAACTCTGCTCCTGAGCCGAGAATCGCTGCGACTGGTCGTTGCGATACACCGAAATCACGTAGCGGTAGCCGTCCTTGCGCCGGGTCAGGTGCAGCTGCGAGGCATCGGCGCTGGCCGAGGCTGGCGGGTCCATCGGCTCGCTCGAGCGTGCGGCAATCTGTTCGCAGAATACCGTTTCAGCCTGCTGGGCCGAGTCTTTGCCGGTTTCCGGCGGGTTGCGATGGGCGGGGCGGCCCACCGGCTCGACGCGCATCTGGCGAATGTGGGTGGCGTCCACCGCCAATTGCGTCTGGATCAGGTCATGCAGCATCCGCGGAAAGTGCCGGCTGCCGGTGCTGGCGATGACTTTACCGATGTGGGGAAACAGGTGTGAGTTCATAAACATCATCCATGAGTTGCAGGTGAAACAGTCCCATTCCTGACCTGCGTCGCGCATGTTCCCTGGTCGGCGCAATGTCAGGATGTGGATCCTATCCTAGTACAACGTTTGAAAGACGGTTTAATGAAGGTGTTATTAGCTCATAACTTCATCCACAGGGTTATGCGGTGAACTCAGGAATGGCGGCCTGCCGAGATCCGGTGTGGGAGCGGGCTTGCTCGCGAAAGCGGTGTGTCAGCCATTTGAGATGTTGCCTGGAATGACCCCTTCGCGAGCAAGCCCGCTCCCACAGGGTTATGGGGCACCGCCTACCCGCAAGGCCTCAACTTGATTGGCGCAACGGTGGAGAGGGTCCTGAACCGGGCGCCGTACAGTTTGATGATCGCCAAACCAATGCCCGAGCCGGATTGAGTTGGAGGCTGGCAAGTCAGTGTTATGTCGCCAGGATTGTCCGTTATGAGTTGACAGTGAAACGCTTTTCAACCGATTTATCGGCCCCGGTCGTGTCAGTAATCTGTGCCCATGTTCAACGCCACCCCAACCACCACAACCAAGAAAAGGGATTCAAACATGAGCACTGCAACCTACAACCGCCTGAACAAAGACGACGCCGTAGTCCTGCTGGTCGACCACCAGACCGGTCTGATTTCTCTGGTTCAGGACTTCTCGCCGAACGAGTTCAAGAACAACGTCCTGGCCTTGGCCGACCTGGCGAAATTCTTCAACCTGCCGACCATCCTCACCACCAGCTTCGAACAAGGCCCCAACGGCCCGCTGGTTCCGGAACTGAAAGAAATGTTCCCGGACGCGCCGTACATCGCCCGTCCGGGCCAGATCAATGCCTGGGACAACGAAGACTTCGTCAAGGCGATCAAGGCCACCGGCCGCAAACAGATCATCATTGCCGGCGTGGTGACCGACGTCTGCGTAGCGTTCCCGACCCTGTCGGCACTGGCTGAAGGCTTCGACGTATTCGTCGTCACCGACGCCTCCGGCACCTTCAACACCACCGTCCAGCAAGCCGCCTGGAGCCGCATGACCCAGGCCGGCGCACAAATGATGAACTGGTTCTCGGTCGCCTGTGAGCTGCACCGCGACTGGCGCAACGACATCGAAGGGCTGGGCAATCTGCTGTCGCAGCGGATTCCGAACTACCGGAACTTGATGAACAGTTACTCGGCGTTGACCGCGCAGCAGAAGTGACTGCAGCGTTGTGAAAGTGAAAGCCTGCCCTCAAAGGCAGGCTTTTGTTTTTCGGTTTCAGTCTGCTGCAGGCGTGTGGCACACCTCAAATGTGATGAAGATCTGCAGGGAAGGGGGGGCTTCACAACTGACGCTTACTCAATGGGCTGCGCTCTATAAGTTTTATAGAGCCGCTGAACCTCAGGATCATCCAGGCTTTCGTAGGTGATGCCCTCTTTATCCAGACCATCGAGTCCTTTTATGCCGCCAATCATTTCAGGCCACTCTTCACGGCTGGAGATGTCGATGATGAAAGGTGTCAGGTAACGATCCAGATGGCCTTGGAAAGGATCTCGAATCTCGTCGCTGAGAGCCCGCAGATAGTCATCTTTATTGGTCATTGACCAGTTGATGGCGAATTTGGTCGAAAAGCACAGCTCCATTTACACGAGCAGGATCGTGCGCCCATTGCCGTCCAGAAAAGGGTGCGCAGAAGCCAACTGACCCATGACTTCCCCAGGCCGAGCACGGAAGCGCTTTTTGTTTACCGCGAGTTCGAGGGCGTATTCGACCGACCGTTTGATCAGCTCCGGACGCTCAAATATCGTGTGATGAGGATCATCTTTCGATCCCTTGAAAACTGCCAGATGGGGGACTAGCTCATTTCTGTCTTTCCCCGCCCAAGGGTAAAAGCCCGAGAAAAGTATTTCGTGTGTTTTCAGGACTGCCTTGTAGTCAATGGGCTTTTTCTTGGCGAGATAGGCGAGAGCGTCGTCGATACTGGCTTCAAATGAGAGGTGCTCGGACTCTTTGACTTCAGTGGGATCTTTGAGTTTGAGCGAGTTTTGAAGATAGCCTTCAGTCTCAAAATCGCCGAAGGGGTCGAAATTCATGCGCTGAGTTGCTTGTTGCAACGCCTTTTTTCCTGCAGGTAGCGGCCTTGCAGGGCCATGATTTCTGTCTTGCTCAGAACGCCTTTTCTTTTGAGGTTGACGAGCAATTGCTCAACACCGTCCAGTTCCACGACATCACCGGCCAGGCGTGTGATGGTCACCGCCATGCAACTGAGGTTGTCACGGTCGGCGGTAACTTTGTGGGCTTTGGCGAGCAGGCGAACTTCAGTCGCGACGCTCTCAGTGGCTGATCTGGTCATTTGGAACCCCTCGTTTTCTCTATCGGAGCATAGCATGGCGTCGTTTCTGTGAGCGTGCCAGCTAACGTGCAGCTAGCTGGGAAGATACACAAAGAAAGCAGGCTTTCTTTGTTTGCGCCGCTGCATCAGCGTTGCTACCCGTTGTGGTGAAGTGAGCGCTGGCTTATGCGGTTTTTTGATCAGACTCAGCTGGGTATTCCCTGACGTTTACGGCTAATCTGCGCACTCGCTGACGACAACAAGACAAAAACAGGAGTCACTGATGCAACCGATCCGTCTCGGTCTGGTGGGCTACGGCAAGATTGCCCAGGATCAACATGTGCCGGCGATCAACGCCAATCCCGGATTTCGTCTGGTGGCGGTCGCCACGCAAGGCAAACCCTGTGTCGGGGTGGAGAACTTTCACTCGTTGAGCGAGTTGCTGGAAGACGGCCCCGAGGTGGATGCGATCGCGTTTTGTACGCCGCCGCAAGGTCGATTCGCACTGGTGCAGCAGGCGCTGGCCGCCGGCAAACATGTGTTGGTGGAAAAGCCTCCGTGCGCGACGCTGGGCGAGGCGCTGGCCCTGGTCAGTCAAGCGCAGCAACAGGGTGTCAGTGCGTTGTTCGCCTGGCATTCGCGCTACGCCCCCGGCATTGAAGCCGCCCGCGACTGGCTCGCCGGCTGCACGTTGCAAAGCGTGCAGATCGACTGGAAGGAAGACGTGCGCAAGTGGCATCCCGGTCAGACGTGGATCTGGCAACCCGGTGGTCTGGGCGTTTTCGATCCGGGCATCAATGCCTTGTCGATTGTCACCCGTTTGCTGGCGCAGCCATTGTTTGTCGAAGCCGCCGAACTGCGCGTACCGGACAACTGCCAATCGCCGATTGCCGCGTCGATCAAGATGTCCGACGCGAACCGGCTCGACGTGCAGGCCGAATTCGATTTCGACCACGGTCACGACGAACTCTGGAGCATCGAGATGCGCTGCGCCGAAGGGCTGCTGCGCCTGGACAACGGCGGGGCGCTGCTGAGCATCGACGGCGTGCGCCAGGCGGTGTCGGAAGAGGGCGAGTACACGGCGGTGTATCGACACTTTCAGCAACTGATTGGCGATCGTGCCAGCGACGTCGATCTGCAGCCGCTGCGGCTGGTGGCTGACAGTTTCTTCGTCGGCAGCCGAGTGGCAGTCGAGCCGTTTTATGACCCGGCACGCTGATCAGTTCAAGCGGGAGAGCTGTTGCGCGATGACAGCGAACCTGAGCGTCAGGCCTAAGCTAATGCAAAAAGGGTATTTGTTCGTGGTTTTTAAGATCGTTTAGTTTTGTCTCACGACGAATCAAACGCATCAAACCGATAGACCCCCGATTGCCATGACGGCACACGCTGAATCGATCAAAGGCTCTTCAGGTTTGGTTCACACGGGAGTGAATCATGCCGCATACCCTCGATATCACCACGCTGCCGACGCTGGACCTTTCGTTGTTCGAAGGCACCGCGCAACAGCGTTATGCATTTCTTGAAAACCTGCGTCACGCCGCGCGTGACGTCGGCTTTTTCTATCTCACCGGCCATGGCATCGACAGCCAACTGCTCAAGCAGGTGCAAGATCACGCCCGGCAGTTTTTCGGCTTGTCCGAGCAGGAAAAGGCCGCCGTCGGCATGATCAATTCGCCGCACTTTCGCGGGTACAACCGTGCCGCTTCCGAGATCACCCGTGGTCAACCCGACTGGCGTGAACAGTTCGATCTCGGCGCCGAGCGTGAAGCGTTGCCGCTGGACGCGGACAGCCCGTTGTGGGCACGGTTGCAGGGGCCCAACCAATGGCCGCAGGCTTTGCCGCAACTCAAGCCGTTGCTGCTCGAATGGCAACAGGCGATGACGCGCATGGCGTTGCGTCTGCTGCGTGCATTTGCCCAGGCGCTGTCGCTGCGGGCGGACGCGTTCGATCAGTTGTACGGCGACAAACCCAACGAACACATCAAGTTGATGCGCTATCCAGGCCAGGCCGCCAACGCGAGCCAGCAAGGCGTCGGCGCGCACAAGGATTCGGGGTTCCTGAGCTTTCTGCTGCAAGACCAACAGGCCGGTCTGCAAGTGGAGGTCGAGGAAGGGCACTGGATCGATGCGCTGCCCCGCGACAACACGCTGGTGGTGAACATCGGCGAACTGCTGGAGCTGGCCACCAACGGTTATCTGCGCGCCACAGTGCATCGGGTGGTGTCGCCGCCCGCAGGCAGCGAACGCTTGTCCATCGCCTTCTTCCTCGGCGCGCAACTCGATGCCGTGGTGCCGCTGTATCCGTTGCCCACCGTGCTGTTGCGTGAAGCGCGTGGCCCGGCGAGTGATCCGCTCAATCCATTGTTTCGCGATGTCGGCTGGAACTACCTCAAGGGTCGTTTGCGCTCGCACCCCGACGTCGCCCGGCGCTTTTATGCCGATGCATTGATTCCTGCAGCACCGCTGCGCAAGACCGCCAACGCCTGATTCATCACTCGCTCAAGGACTCCGCACATGTTGAAAAAAGCAGGTTTGACCCTGGCCGTGCTCGGCGCGCTGGTGACTTCGTTCGGCGCTCAGGCACTGGAACCGTTGCGGGTGGCCGCCGACCCGGTGCCCCACGCGCAGATTCTCGCGTACATCCAGACAATCGATCCGCAACTCAACCTCAAGGTCATCGAGATTCCCAACGGCGTGAACTCCAACGAGCTGCTGGTGCATGGCGATGTCGATGCCAATTACTTCCAGCATCTGCCGTATCTGAAATCCCAGGAGCAAGCGCTGGGGCAGAAACTCGCGGTGGCCGCCACGGTGCATATCGAGCCGCTGGGCATCTATTCGCGCCGGCACAAAAGCTTCGCCGACGTGCCGGAAAAAGGCACCGTGGCGGTTCCCAACAACGTCACCAACCTGAGTCGTGCGCTGTACCTGTTGCAGGACAACGGGCTGATCAAACTCAAGCCCGGCTTCAAGGATCCGGCAGCCGATCAGGCCACGCCCAAGGACATCGCCGAGAACCCGAAACAGCTGAAGATCCTTGAAATCGAATCGCCGCAAATCCCTCGGGCGCTGGACGACGTCGACCTTGCGGTGATCAACGGCAACTACGCGCTGGAAGCCGGACTGGTGCCGGCCCAGGATGCGCTGGGGCTGGAGAAGGCCGAGCACAATCCGTACGCCAACATTCTGGTGACCACGCCGAAACTGCAGAACGATCCGCGCATCGCGCAACTGGCCAAGGACCTGACCTCGCCGCAAGTGGCGAAATACATCACCGATAACTTCAAGGGTTCGGTGATCCCCGTGGTGGATGCCAAACCATGATCGTCGTCGAGCAGGTCAGCAAGACCTACCCGTCGGCGCCGACGCCGGCACTGGATCAGGTGTCGCTGAGCATTCCCGATGGTGCGATCTACGGCATCCTCGGGCGCAGCGGGGCAGGCAAGTCGACCCTGTTGCGCTGTCTCAATCTGCTTGAACGCCCGGACAGCGGGCGAATCCTGATCGACGGCGTGGACCTGTTGACGCTGTCAGCCAGCGACCTGCGCCGCCAGCGTCAGCGCATCGGCATGATCTTCCAGGGTTTCAATCTGCTGCACTCGCGCACCGTGTTCGACAACATCGCCGTGCCGCTGGAAATCGCCAACGTCGGTAAACCGTGGCGCCATGTGCGGGTGCGCGAGCTGCTGGAACTGGTCGGCTTGACTGACAAGGCGCAAGCCTTTCCCTCGCAGTTGTCCGGTGGGCAAAAACAGCGGGTTGGGATTGCCCGCGCCCTGGCCGCCGAGCCGGCGTATCTGCTGTCGGACGAAGCCACCAGTGCGCTGGACCCGGAAACCACCGCGTCGATTCTCGACCTGCTGCGCGATATCAATCGGCAACTGGGCGTGACCATCGTGCTGATCACCCATGAGCTGGAGGTGGTCAAGTCGATCTGCGATCACGCGGCGTGCATGGCTGACGGGCGTCTGGTCGAGTCCGGCCCGGTGCCGCGCTTGCTCGCCGATCCGCAATCGAGTCTCGGCACTTCGTTACGTCCCACCTGCGGCCTGCCGCTGGGCCACGACATTCCCGGTCTCAGCTTCCTCAAGCAATACGGCGTACGGGCGGCGCAACCATGAACCGCAGCATCGACTGGAATGAAATCCTGCAACTGGTGTTCAACGCCACCGGCGAAACCCTGTACATGATCTTGCTCGCCGGGCTGTTCACGTTGCTGATCGGTTTGCCGCTCGGGGTGTTGCTGTTTGTCAGTCGGCGCGACGGACTGTGGCCGCTGCCACGCCTCAATGCCGCGCTGGGTTCGCTGGTCAATCTTGGGCGCTCGCTGCCCTTTGTGGTGATGTTGATTGCGCTGATTCCTCTGACGCGTCTGCTGGTCGGCACCACCCTCGGCAGCACCGCGGCGGTGGTGCCGATCACCATTGGCGCGTTTCCGTTTTTTGCACGGATCGTCGAGAACGCCCTGGATGAGGTCGACAAGGGCCGCATCGAAGCGATCCTCGCCATGGGCGGCGATATCCGTCATGTGATTTTCAAAGTGCTGTTGCCCGAAGCGCTGCCCGCATTACTGGCGGGGATCACTCTGACGCTGGTGATGCTGATCGGTTTTTCTTCCATGGCCGGGGTGATTGGCGGTGGCGGCCTCGGTGATCTGGCGATCCGTTACGGCTATCAGCGTTTCAACAATGAAGTGATGGTCGCCACCGTGGTGGTGCTGGTCATTCTGGTGCAGGGCGTGCAGAGCCTGGGCGACCGGCTGGTACGTTCGCTGGCCCATCGACGTTAAGGAATTTTATGAGTGTCGTCGTGGCCCGCGCGCCGCTGATTCAGGTGCGCGAACTAAGCAAAACTTTTGGCTCGAACCGCGCACTGGATCGCGTCAGCCTGCAGATTCATCCCGCCGAAGTGGTGGCGTTGCTCGGTGCCAACGGTGCCGGCAAATCGACGCTGGTGAAGATTCTCGCCGGCAGCCAGCGCGCCGATGGCGGCGAGATTTACATCGACGGGCAGCCCCGGCAATTCAGCTCGCCGCTGTCGGCACGTCGGGTCGGGATTGTCGCGGTGCATCAGCAGATCAACGAGGGCATTGCGCCCGGTTTGAGCGTGGCGGAAAACCTGCTGCTCGATGAGTTGTGCAAGCCTGACGCGGACTTCTGGCTCAATCGCAAACGCTTGCTGGAACGCGCCGCGAGCATCGCCGCCGGGCTGGGTCTGGTGTTGCCGCTGGAGCAGCCGATTGAACACCTGGGCCAGGCCGAACGGCAGTTGGTGGTGCTGGCGCGGGCCTTTGCCTTGCAGCCGCGTCTGCTGATTCTCGATGAGCCGACCGCAGCCTTGTCGGACGCCGAGGCGCAACGGCTGTTCGGTCTGATCGACACCCTGCGCAGCCGTGGCGTGGCGATTGTTTACATCTCCCATCGCTTGTCCGATCTGCAACGGGTGGCGGATCGCGCCATTGTCTTGCGCGATGGGCGACTGGCCGGAGAGTTCAGCGCACGGCAGTTGCCCGAGGCGGTGCAGGCGATGCTCGGGCAGGCGCTGGACGGGCATGTCTACACGCCCGGCAGCGTGGGCCGAAAAGTCCTTGGTGTGCGCGGTTTGCAGATTTTGCCGCGCTCCAGGCGTTTCGATTTCGACCTGCACCAAGGCGAAGTGGTGGTGCTGACCGGGCTGCTCGGCGCCGGCAAAAGCGAGATCGCCGAAGTGCTGTTCGGCTTGCGCAAAGCCGTGGCCGGCAGCCTGCAACTCGATGGCGTGGAATGGCTGCCGGGTTCGCCAAGGGCGGCGATTCGCAGCGGTGTGTTTCTCGCGGCGGAGGATCGCGCCAGTCAATTGTTGGTGCCCGACTTTTCGCTGCGCCGCACCCTGACGCTGCCGTTTTTGGAGCGCTTCACCCGTGCCGGTTTCATTCGCAACCGCGCCGAAGCCGCAGCGGTCGAGGCGCAAGTCGCGGCGCTGGGGATCAAGACCGCCGGGATCGAGGTGCCGATGAGCGCGCTGTCCGGCGGCAATCAACAGAAGGTCGTGCTTGGCCGCTGGCTGCTCGGAGAAGGGCGGGTGTTGATCCTCGACGAGCCGTTTCAGGGCGTCGACGTGCGCGCCCGCCGCGAGATCGGCCAACTGCTGCGCGACAGTGCCGGCGGTCGCGCGACCCTGGTGATTTGCGCCGATGTCGACGAAGCCCTGGAAATCGCCGACCGCATTCTGTTGGTGCGCGAACACGCGGTGGTCGCCGAATACCCGCGCGCCGGCCTTGAACGCGCGACCCTGGTCGCCGCGCTGGCCGGCAGCGACGCTAGCGAAAATCCCTTTCACGCCACGCCAAGGAGCAGAGCGAGTGCCTGATTCGAGTTCATTGTTGTCTGCCGCTACGGCACCTGCCGAGCGCCTGCTGCAAGCGCTGATCCGCTACGGCCTGTTGTGGCTGCTGGCGTTGATCGTGGTGTTTTTCAGTGTCGCGGAGCCGGCGTTTTTGCGCGTCGGCAATCTGTTCAGCATCTTGCAGTCGGTGTCGATCGTCGCACTGCTGGCCCTTGGTGTGACGCTGACCATGGCCGTCGGCGGACTTGATCTGTCGATTGGGGCGGTGGCAGCGATGAGCCTGATGATCGCCAGTTACGTGATGGTGGTGCTCGGCTGGGGCGCGGTGCCGGCGGTGCTGATCAGTCTGGCCGGTGGCGCACTGGTCGGGCTGCTCAATGGCTGGCTGATCGTCAAGCTGCGGGTGCCGGACATTCTCGCGACGCTGGGCAGCATGTTTCTGGTAATTGGCGTGCAACTGATTCCCACGGGCGGGCGCTCGATTGCGGTGGGCATGACCTTGCCCAGTGGCGTGGAAACCGAGGGTACGTTCAGTACCGCGTTTCTCGCCCTCGGCCGCGGTCGCTTGTGGGACGTGGTGCCGGTGCCGGTACTGATCACTGCGTTGGTGGCGCTGGCGGTGTGGCTGTTTCTCGAGCGCACGCGCATCGGCCGGTTGTTTTATGCGATTGGCGGTAACGAACAGGCAGCGCGATTGGCAGGCGCGCCAGTGCAGCGCTTCAAGCTGCTCGCTTACGTGCTCTCGGCATTGCTCGCCTCGCTCGGCGGTTTGCTGTTGGCGGCGCGCCTGGGCCGGGGTGATGTCAGCTCTGGCAACGGTCTGGTGCTCGACGCCCTCGGTGCGGCGCTGATCGGTTTTGCCGTGCTCGGCGCGAAGAAGCCCAATGCGTTCGGCACGTTGGTCGGCGCACTGTTGGTGGCGTCGCTGCTCAATGGCCTGACCATGCTCAACGCGCCGTACTACGCGCAGGATTTCGTCAAGGGACTGGTGCTGGTGCTGGCCCTGATGTTCACCTTCGGCCTCGCGCATCGGGCGCGCTGAGCCGGTTCATTTGTCGCTGCAAGGAAGATGTATGCACGGTTCAATCAAGCAGTTCGCACGCCATTGCCTCGCCGGCGCGGTGCTCTCGGCGTTGGCGTTGAGCGCTCAGGCCAAGGCATTGCCGGGTGCTCCGGCGCCGTTCGACAAGGGCCAGGTGCAGATCGCGCTGGTCGGTTATCTGTTTTCCGGGGACTTTCCCGAGGCCTATCTGCGCGGCGTGGAAAAACAGACCGAGGCGCTGGGGGCCAATCTGCGGGTGTTCGATGCGCGGCAGCAGGCGGCGAGTCAGGGCGAGATGATCGATCAGGCGATCGACCTCGGCGTGGACGGGATCATCGTGCAACTGGGCCTGGCGGAAACCCTCAAGGGACCGATTGACCGGGCGATCGCCAAAGGCATCAAGGTGGTGGCGTTCGACGTCGATCTGAACAGCCCGCAAGTGACCCAGGTCGAGCAGGATCACCATGCACTGGCGCGACTGGCGCTGGATCAGGCGGTGAAGGACAACGGCACGCGGTTCGATGCCGGTTACGTGTACATCAGCGGTTTCACGCCGATGGAGCGCCGCGACGAGATCTGGAATCAGGTGAAAAAGGCCAATCCGGGCATCATCGAGAAGGCGCGGTTCGGCACGCTCAACCCGCCGATTGCCAACTCGGTGGCGGATCAGGCCAGCGCGGTGCTGCGGGCCAATCCGGATATCAGCGTGATCTTCGCGCCGTTCGACGAGTTCGCCAAAGGCGCGAAAATCGCCGTCGACGAGGCCGGGCTGGGGCGCAAGGTGAAGATCTACAGCGCCGACATTTCCACCGCCGACATTCAGATCATGAAAGAACCGGACAGCGCCTGGGCGGCGACCGCAGCGGTCAATCCGCAAGTCGCAGGGGCGATCAGCGTGCGCAGTCTGGCGATGTTGATTGCTGGCGAAAATCCGGGACATCAGGTGTTGGTGCCACCGACCCTGATCACACGCCAACAGTTGCTCGATCTGGACGTGAAAAACGTCCGCGACCTGGCGCAGAAACTCCCGGCGTTCGGTGATAGCGCCAACGTGGCGCGGGCCGAGTGGATTCCTGTGGCGAACTGAATGCAGCCGTTATCACCGGGTGATGCGCTGTATGCGCGGCAGGCATCCTGACGCGCTTGGGAGTGAATATGCACAACAAAGCCATGCGCTTGCGCAACAGCCGCGCACCCAAGGCTGACCCGGCGCTCGGTCAACGTTTGCCGCCGGGGCAGGTGTTGACGGAGCGCTTCCCGATCCTCCACGAAGGCACGGTGCCGGAGTATGAATTGGCAACATGGTCACTGCGCCTGTTCGGCAAGGTCGGACGTGTCGTCGAGTTGAGTTTTGCTGACCTGCAAAGGTTGCCGCAGCGCGAGTTGCAATGTGACATTCATTGCGTGACGCGCTGGTCGAAGTTCGACACGCAGTGGAGCGGGGTGCATCTGCAGGATCTGCTGAGCGAGTTCGGGATCCAGCCCGCGTCACGTTTTGTCATGGCCCACGCCGATCACGATTACCAGACCAACCTGTTGCTGGACGACCTGCTGCACCCGGACAGCCTGCTCGCCACCCATTACGCCGGCCAACCCTTGACCGCCCAGCACGGCTGGCCGCTGCGGCTGGTGGTCGCCGGGCGCTACTTCTGGAAAAGCGCCAAATGGCTGCGCGGTCTGGAGTTTGTCGACGAAGAACAACCCGGCTTCTGGGAGCGCAACGGCTTTCACCTGCACGCCGACCCGTTTGCGGAACAACGCTTCAGTGCGCAGGCCTTGGACATTGCCGCGGATGCCTGGCTGGAAAAGGAATTCGACTAAGTTTTTTGCACTTGTTTGCAGTCAAGGTCTCGGGTGACTGATCGACCGCTTTCGCGAGCAAGCTCGCTCCCACACTGGATTTCAGTCGGGAGTAAAAAGTCAGCTCGCTCCAATAACAACTGTGGGAGCGAGCTTGCTCGCGAAGAGGCCATTCCAGCCAACATCTGCATTGGCTGATACACCGCTTTCACGAGCAGGCTCGCTCTCACGCTGGATTTTAGCCGGGAGTAAAAAGTCAGTTCACTCCAATAAAAAACTGTGGGAGCGGGCTTGCTCGCGAAGGGGCCATTCCAGCCAACATCTGCATTGACTGATACACCGCTTTCGCGAGCAGGCTCGCTCCCACACTGGATTTCAGTCGGGAGTAAAAAGTCAATTCACTCCAATAAAAACTGTGGGAGCGAGCTTGCTCGCGAAGAGGCCATTCCAGCCAACATCTGCATTGGCTGATACACCGCTATCGCGAGCAAGCTCGCTCCCACAGGGTGATATTTATGTTCTAGTTAGTTGTTGGTTAGTTGCTTTGCTGTTGTGGTGGCAACACTTGTGTTGCTCAAAAAACAAATAGTCGGCCCGATCTAACCTAAGTGTTATTGGTTCTTTTACGGCGGGCCTCCACCCGTCTAGCATCGGTGTTCAAGGGGAAATAACTAACTTTGGGGATTCTGCGCTTCACTGACTAATCACGCTAAAAAGCCTTCACCGCCTTCCTGATTTCTAAAACTACAGCAGACATTGCCGTGCATTGATTGCCGAACCCTTATTGTCGGCAACGGCCGGGTATTAGCTGCGATAAAGGAGCTGTCACATGTATCACCGTTCCCGTTCATTACTAGCCATCGCGGTTGTCGGTGCGATCTGGCAAGTTCCGGCGCAAGCCGAAGACACTTCCACGCGCGTTGACGATGACACACGGTTGGGTACCGTGCTGGTCACCGGCACCCGTGGCACTGCTCGCACGGTGCTGGATTCTCCGGTGCCGGTTGACGTGTTGACCGCCGCCGACCTCAAGTCCACCGGCGCGGCCGACGGTGAGTTGGGCCAGGCGCTGCAAACGTTGCTGCCATCGTTCAGCATGCCGCGTCAGTCCAACTCCGGTGGCGCTGACCATGTGCGCGCCGCACAGTTGCGCGGCATGAGTCCGGACCAGGTGCTGGTGTTGGTCAATGGCAAGCGTCGTCACACTTCAGCGGTGGTCAACGACTCGTCGAAAATCGGTCGTGGCACGGCGCCGGTGGACTTCAACTCGATCCCCATCAGCGCGATCAAACGCATCGAAGTGCTGCGCGATGGCGCCGGCGCGCAGTACGGTTCCGACGCGATTGCCGGGGTGATCAACATCATCCTCGACGACGCCCCCGAGGGCGGCGAAGTGTCCACCAGCTACGGCGCGTTTCACACCCATCAGGACGCCATCGGCAGAACCACCACCGACGGCCAGAACAGCGTGACCACGGCCAAGATCGGCACGCGGCTGGGCGAAGAGGGTGGGTTCATTCGTGGCGGCACCGAGTACAAAAATCGCAACCCGACCAACCGCGCCGGTTTCGATGGCTTTGCCGATACCCCCGACCAGCGCAACTATGTGATGGGCGACGGCCTGGCGCGGGACGTCAACCTGTGGTTCAACAGCGAGCTGCCGCTGGCCGGCGGCAAAGCCTACAGCTTCGGCACCTACAACCAGCGCCACACCACTGGCGCCGAATTCTATCGCTACCCCTACGAGCAGCCGCAGTTCTATCCCAACGGCTACCTGCCGCAGTCGCTGGGCGACAACAAGGACGTTTCCGCCACCGCCGGTTTCAAAGGCATGATCGGCGAAGACTGGGACTTCGACAGCAGCGTTACCCATGGCCGTAATCGCTTCGACGGATCCACCCGCCGCACCCTCAACGTCAGCCTCGGCGAGGACTCGCCGACCAAGTTCGACACCGGCGATTACGAGCTGCGCCAGACCACCACCAACCTCGATTTCAGCCGCGAGCTGCGCTTGGGCGGACGCTCGTTCGTGCTGGCGCTGGGCGGCGAATATCGCTACGAAAACTACCTGACCTACGCGGGTGACGAGGCCTCTTACATTGGCTCCGGCGCTGATGGTGCCAACGGTCTGCGCCCCAGCGAAGAGTCGGACCTGGACCGCAACGTGTTCGCGACTTACGCCGAGTTGTCGGGCGATCTCACCGACCGCTTCTTCGTCGACGCCGCCACGCGTTGGGAACATTACGATGATGCCGGTAGCAAACTCACCGGCAAGCTCAGCGGTCGCTACAAACTGACCGAGCAGTGGGCGCTGCGCGGTGCGGTGTCGAACAACTTCCGCGCGCCGTCGCTGGCGCAGAGCGGGTTCCAGAACACCACCAGCAACTTTGGCGAAGGCGGCACACTCACCGATATTCGTGTGCTCTCGGTCAACGACCCGATCGCCCGTGCGCTGGGGGCCGAGAAGCTCGATCCGGAAACCTCGAAGAACTTCAGCCTCGGCCTGACCTTCCAGCTCAACGAACGCTTCGACGCTTCGCTCGATGTGTTCCGCATCGACGTCAAGGACCGCATCACCCTGTCGCAGCGCATCGGCAGCGACGCCATGGAGCAATACATCAACGACAACTTTGGCGTGGCCGGAGTGCATGACGTCAACTTCTTCACCAACGCCGCCGACACCAGCACCCACGGCGCCGAACTGGTGCTCAACTATCACCAGCCACTGTATGAAGGGACGTTGGGCCTGACCACCGCCTACACCTACAACCACACCAAAGTCACCAGCACCAAAGGCACGCCGTCGCAACTGACGGCGTTGGGTATCGGCAACGATGCACTGGTCGGCGTTGAAGAAACCAATACCCTGACCGATGCCGCACCCAAGGATCGTTTCGTGTTTTCCGCCAACTGGGCCAGCGAACACTGGGGGCTGCTCGGGCGTCTGACTCGTCAGGGCGAGACCACTCGGGTGTTCGATTTCGGCGACTCGCAACCGGAGCAGACCTACGGCGCGGTGTGGCAACTGGACGCCGAGGTGACCTACAAATTCACCCCGAAATTCAGCGTCGCCCTGGGCGGCAACAACCTTACCGACAATTACCCGGAACGCTCCGGCTCGGCGATCAACTACGGTGGCAACCTGCCGTATGACGTGCTGTCGCCAATCGGCACCAACGGCGCGTACTACTACGCCAGCGCCACCTACGGCTTCTGAGCCGATCCGCCACGGATGGCGGACTTTTTGCGGAACTCTCCATGAATCACTCCAACGGCCCCAAGCGTCACCTGCCGGTGCTGCAGGCGTTGCTGATCACGCTGGGCATGGTGATCACCACCGACATCCTGAAAACCGCGCCGACCGTGGCGCTGAACGTCGGGCCGGAATATTTCTATTGGGTCTGGGTGCTCGGCGGTCTCGCGTCGATGAGCGGGGCCTTGTGCTTCGCCGAAATGGCCAGCGCATTTCCGCACCCGGGCGGCGACTATCACTTTCTGCGCACGGCCTATGGCGAGCGCATGGGTTTCCTGTTTGCCTGGTCGCGCTTCTCGGTGATGCATACCGGCTGGATCGCCTTGTCGGCGTTCATGTTTGCCGATTACGTCAATGCCGTGGTGCCGCTCGGTCGGTACGGCTCGGGCTTGTTTGCCAGCGGGGTCATCGCTTCGCTGGTGCTGCTCAATCTCACCGGCAAGCACATCGGTTTCATCACCCAGACCTTGTTGGTGGGCCTGTTGGCGCTGGGCTTTTTGAGCATCGCCAGCGCCGGTGTGTGGCTGGCGTGGCAGGGGATTGAAGCACCACCACCGAGCGTTTCGGTCACGCCGGAAAACACCGGTATGGCCGGATTCTCCGCAGCGATGATTTTCGTGTTTCTGGCGTTCGGCGGCTGGAGCGATGCGGCGACCTTGTCGGCGGAAGTGCGCGATGGTCGACGTGGAATATTCATCGCCATGCTCGGTGCGCTGACGGTGCTGATGGCGATTTATCTGGCGCTGAACTGGGCGCTCGTTCGAGGCCTGGGTTTCGCTGGACTGGCAGCGAGCAACGCACCGGCGGTGGAACTGTTAAACCGTGCATTCGGTGCGCCGGGGGTGCTGCTGATTCTGCTGATGGTCGGCATCGCGGCCATCGCCACCATCAACTCGACCTTGCTGGTCGGCGCGCGCACCACCTACGCCGCGGCCCGCGATGTGCCGCAGTTACGTCGTTTCGGCGAGTGGGACGAGCGCGACGGCGTGCCGCGCAAGGCCTTGCTGGCGGAGGGCGCGGTGGCATTGTTGCTGGTGCTGTTCGGCAGTTTCACCCAGAGCGGCTTCAACACCATGGTCGAGTACCTGACCCCGGTGTACTGGTTGTTTCTGAGCTTCAGCAGCCTGGCGTTGATCATCCTGCGCCGGCGCTTTCCCGAGGTGCCGAGGCCGGTCAGGGTGCCGTTGTATCCGCTGTTGCCGCTGCTGTTTTTCGGGCTGTGCCTGTACATGCTCTATTCGAGCGTGACGGTGGTGGGGTGGGGCGCGTTTTTGGGGATTGGTGTGTTGCTGGTCGGCGCGCTGCTGCTGGCGGGATCGAGCCGCCTGGCGTCGACGCCTCGGCAAGCTCTCGGACAGATGAACGATTAGAACGATACGTCGGCCGGTTGCGACAGACGCAGCACCGACAGATCCCCGGTAATGCGTTTGTACGCCAGACGAATCGCCTCGATGTTGCCGGCGTTCTGCGGATTGTTCTCGTGCAGGATCACAATGACCTTGGTGCTCAGCCGCTCAGGCTCTTTCGCCCCATGATCACGCCACTGCCCATAGGCATCGAACACGGTGAAACCGTCGGGAAACCGCGACGTCACTTCCTTGTCGAGAAACTCGCGCCAGCGCGCCGGGCTGACCGCGCCTTCCTTGCCATCCACGGTGCCCACCGAGAAGTACAGCTCGGTGCGGATCCACTGTGCCTGCGCCGGACGCGTGGCATCACCTTGCAGGGTCGAACTGGTGGGGTCTTTGGTATGCACCGAAACAGCAGGAGGACTGGCGCACCCGGCGACAGCGACAAACAGTGCAGCCAGTAACAGGCGTCTTTGCATGGAACATCCTTTTTTATGAGTTAAGTGCAGACGCGCAATTATAAGGGGCGAGTTTAATAGCGATAAAAGATTAAAAAGTGGTTTTCTGGTTGATTAATCGAATAAGAAACGAACGGCCCAGGATGCTGAATGTACCTACGCCTTCGCGGGCAAGCCCGCTCCCACAGGTTTTGTGGCGTGCACCAATCCCGTGATCGACACATCTCCCCTGTGGGAGCGGGCTTGCCCGCGAAAGCGCCGGTTCAGTCAACAAAGATGTTGGATGTACCAACGTCATCGCTGGCAAGCCAGCTCCCACAGGTTTTGCGGTGTGCACAGATCCGTTGATCGACACCATCCCCTGTGGGAGCGGGCTTGCTCGCGAAAGCGCCGGTTCAGTCAACGAAGATGTTGGATGTACCAACACCATCACTGGCAAGCCAGCTCCCACAGGTTTTTGCGGTGGGCACAGATCCGTTGATCGACACATCTCCCCTGTAGGAGCGGGCTTGCCCGCGAAAGCGCTAGTTCAGTCAATAAAGATGTTGGATGTACCGCCGCTTTCGCGAGCAAGCCCGCTCCCACAGATTCTCTGTGCTTTCCAGTAGCGACGGCACGCGTAGCTCAGCGCCCCTCATGCTGCTTGCGATAAGCCCCCGGTTGCACCCCCACCGACTTGGCAAACGCTCGGGTAAACGCGGCGATCGACTGATAGCCCACCGCCGCGCACACCTGCTCCACCGTGTGATTGGCCCGCAGCAACTGGCAGGCATGCCGAATGCGCAACGCCAGCAATACCTGCCCCGGCGATTGCCCGGCCAGCTCATTGAAGCGTTTGAAAAATGCCGAGCGCGACAGGCCGATACTCGCTGCCATGCTCTCCAGCGACCACGGCAATTGCGGTTGTTCGATCAATTGATCCAGCAACGGCGCGAACTGCGGATTGCGCGCCAATGCCACCAGGCCGCCGAGGCTCTGGTTGTCGGCCATCTGCTGGCGCAACACGTACAAAAACAGCAGGTGACTCAGGCGTTCGAGCAGCGCCGAGGAGGGCGCCGGCAGGCGTTCGCACTCTTGCAGGATCAACTCGAACAAGGCTCGCGCCGCGCTCGAAGAAGGATCGCCCGCGCGCAGGATGATCCAGTCCGGCAAGCCTTCGATGATCAGCGATGACAATCCCGACTTGAAATGAAAGAACCCGCAAACCAGCCCGACACCGTCCTGCGCCTGACTGTCGAGCGCGGTCATGGCCATGCGCGGCAGCGTCTGGGCGATGCTCGCCTCTTCGGCGCTGGAGAGGCGGTAATTCAGATCCCGCAGCAGGAACACTGCATCCCCGGTGTTCAGCGGAATTGGCTGCTCCTGCCCGTCAATGTGCAGCCAGCAGCGGCCCTGCACGATCAAGTGAAAACTTGCGCGCGCCAGCCCATGGGTGCTGGCGTGCCAACCACCGCAATAGCGGCCGACGTGAAACAGACTGGCGTCGAGTTCGAGGCTTTCTAATAACCAATCAACCAGTGGGCTGGACGAAATCATCTAATGGAAACACTCAGGAGCAAGTAATCGCTACTTTAGAATATGGATCGAAATTTTTATAACCAACAGACTGGCCGGACACTCAACAGCAGGAGTCCACTCCATGTCGCGCCTTACTCTACACACCGTGCAAAGCGCTCCCGAAGCCGCCAAACCGTTTCTGGAAAATGCGCAGAAAAACTCCGGATTCATTCCGAACCTGCTGGCCGTGCTGGCCAATGCCCCGGCGGCGCTGGAAACCTACGTTACGGTATCGGCGCTCAATGGCAAGTCCGAACTCAGCCTCGCCGAGCGCGAAGTGGTGCAACTGATTGCGGCGACCAACCATGGTTGCGATTTCTGTGTCGCAGGTCATACCGCCGTCGCGCTGAATAAGGCAAAACTGCCGCCGGAAGTCGTCAGTGCGCTGCGTGAAAAAGCCACTGTCCCCGTGGAAAAACTGGAAACCCTGGCCGCGTTTGCCCGCGAAGTGATTGCCACACGGGGCAAGGTCAGCGATCAGACCTTCAACCAATTCAAGGCTGCCGGCTACACCGAAGGCAATGCGCTGGAAGTGATTCTCGGCATCAGCCTGGCGACCCTGTGCAACTTCGCCAACGTATTCGCCGACACGCCGCTCAACCCCGAGCTGGCCCCGTATCGCGCGTGATCGGCCAGCGGTTCCGGCAGCGTCGTCTATGGTTGATGCGGCTGCGTAAAAAGGAGAAAAACGACATGCTCAATCCGGCATTGATTCAATGGCTGGAACACAACGCCCAGGCACTGGATGCGGGCGACGGCGATCCGCAGCAGGTGCTGACGCAATTGGCGCAGGCTCAGGTGCTGCGCGTCGGCATCAACCCGGTGCTGGGCGGCAGCGGCGGTCACGTCAGTGATGCCGTGGAAACCCTGGCCGCTGTCGCCAGCCATTCACTGGCGGCGGCGTTTGTGTTCTGGGGCCAACGGGCCTTTATCGAATACCTGTTGCACAGTCCCAACGCTGCGCTGAGGGAAAAACTGCTGCCGTCACTGCTCAGTGGAGAGCTGGCCGGCGCCACCGGTTTGTCCAACGCGATGAAGTACCTGTCCGGCATCGAGGCATTGCAAGTGCGCGCCGCCCACACCGCAGACGGCTGGACCTTGAACGGGCGCCTGCACTGGGTCACCAATCTGCGCAAAAGCGGTTTTGTGGTGGCGGCGGCAATCGAGCACGAGGAGGGCGGTTCGCCGTTCGTGCTGGCGATTGCGGATGACGCTGCTGGTGTGCAACGTTCCGCCGACCTGCAACTGATGGGGCTGCAATCGAGTAACACGGCTGCGATCGATTTCGCGCAAGTGGCGGTCGGACGCGAATGGTTGCTGCATGAAGATGCACGCAAGTTTCTGCCGGCGGTACGCCCGGCGTTTCTCGGTCTGCAATGCGGTATGGCGATCGGTCTGGCGCGACGGGCACTGGCCGAGGTCGAAGGACATTTGCAGGACGGGCGCTCGATCCTGCTGGAGCCGTTGCAGGAACAACGCGAGCAACTGGCGCAGACCGTCGACGCGCTCAAGCAGGGCCTGCACGACGGACGTTTCCTGAGCCAGCCGGGCGCGTTGTTCCAGATCCGCATCGCGCTGGCCGAATCCGCCGCCAACGCCGTGCAACTGGAACTGCAATCCAGCGGCGGCAAAGCCTATCTGACCGAGCACGGCAGCGGTTTCGCCCGGCGCTGGCGCGAATCGGCGTTCGTGCCGATTGTCACCCCAAGCCTGGTGCAACTGCGCGCCGAATTGCAGCGGCAGAAACGGGAAGCGACGGCATGACTGCGCCACTGCTGGAGGCGTACGGCATCAGCCTCGGCTACCCGCGAGAGCAGGGCTGGCACACCGTGCTGGAGCACTTCGACCTGCAATTGCAGCCCGGTGAAGTGGTGACCATTCTCGGCCCCAGCGGTGTCGGCAAGTCCAGTCTGCTGCGAGTGCTGGCCGGTTTGCAGGCGCCGCAACAGGGCCGGGTGAGCCTGCTTGGCGAACCGCTGACCGGCGCGCATCCACGGGTGGCGGTGGCGTTTCAGGATCCGAGCCTGTTGCCGTGGCTGACCCTGGAAAAGAACGTCGCCTTCGGCCTCGACTTCGCCCGCCAGCCGCACCTGACGGCCGAGCAGCGCAAGGCGCGGATCGACCACGCCATCGCTGCGGTCGGCCTCGAACATGCACGTCAGCAGCACCCGGCGCAGTTGTCCGGCGGCATGGCCCAACGCACCGCGTTGGCCCGTTGTCTGGCCCGTCAGCCGCAGGTGCTGTTGCTCGATGAACCGTTCGGCGCGCTGGATGAAATCACCCGCGCCGACATGCAGCAGTTGCTCCTGCAACTGATTGCCGAGCACCACACCGCAGCCGTGTTGATCACCCACGACATCGACGAAGCCCTGCTGCTTTCCGAGCGGATTCTGCTACTGGGTAACAGCCCGGCGCACATCCTCGGGGAGTGGCGCATCGACCTGCCTCAGCCGCGTGCCGAGCTGGTCGAGGAACTGGGCGCGCTGCGCATCGACATCCTCAAAACCCTTCGGCGGGCGAGCCGCAACCCCCTCACTCAACCTGTGCCCGCTACGTCGGAGATTGACCATGTGCCTGGACGACTTCACTCACACACGTCGTGACTTCCTCAAACTCAGCGCGCTGCTGACTGCCGGCGGTGCGTTGCCGCTGCTCAACAGCCTCAGCGCGCGCGCCGCTGCCGAGCCGAACGCGCCAGTGCGCATCGGTTATCTGCCGATCACCGACGCCACGCCGTTGCTGGTTGCACACAACAATGGCCTGTTCGAAGCCGAAGGCATTCAGGCTGAACGCCCGGTGCAGCTGCGCAGTTGGGCGCAGGTGATCGAGGCGTTCATTTCCGGACAGGTCAACGTGATTCACCTGCTGTCGCCGATGACCGTGTGGGCGCGCTACGGCAGCAAGGTGCCGGCGAAAGTCGTGGCATGGAACCACGTCGGCGGCTCGGGTCTGACCGTGGCGCCGGGCATCACCGAGGTCAAGCAACTGGGTGGGCAATCGGTGGCGATTCCGTTCTGGTATTCGATTCATAACGTGGTGGTGCAGCAACTGTTCCGCGACCACGGACTGGTGCCGGTGAGCAAGTCGGCGAACGCCGCGCTGGCGCCGAACGAAGTCAATCTGCTGGTGCTGCCGCCGTCGGATATGCCGCCGGCCCTGGCGAGCAAACGCATCGCTGGCTACATCGTTGCCGAGCCGTTCAACGCCCTGGCCGAGGAGCTCAAGGTCGGCCGGGTGCAGCGCTTTACCGGCGACGTCTGGCGCAATCACGCCTGCTGCGTGGTGTTCATGCATGAGCAGGATCTGAACAACCGTCCCGAGTGGTCGCAGAAAGTGGTCAACGCGATCGTCAAGGCGCAGGTCTGGACCCGCGACAACCGCGCCGAGGCAGCGAAACTGCTGTCCAAGGATGGCGCCAATCGCTACACGCCGCACGCGCAACCGGTGCTCGACCGGGTGCTGTCGCCGGCCACCAGCGACCGCGAGCAATACCTGGCCAGCGGCGCGATCCAGCACAGCCAGTGGGACGAGCAGCGCATCGACTTTCAGCCGTACCCGTTCCCCAGCTACACCGAAGAACTGGTCAAGCGTCTGAAGGACACCTTGATCGAGGGTGATAAAGGCTTCCTCGCCAGCCTCGATCCGCAGCAAACCGCTAAAGATCTGGTGGACGACCGCTTTGTGCGCAACGCCATTGCGGCGGTGGGTGGCATGCAGACCTTCGGCCTGCCGGAAAGCTTCGAACGCAGCGAGGAGTTCAGCCTCTGATGCGTCAGCGATCTTCATCGACCGTGCACGGTTTGTTGGGCGTAGCAGGGCTGTTGTGCCTGTTGCTGCTGTGGTGGCTGGGCGTGCATCTGCTTGGTGGCAACGACAGCCTGGCGTTGCGCTTTTCACCCGCGGCGACGCTGGCCAGCCTCGGCGAACTGCTGCTGCGCCCGGAGCTGTACGAGCATGTGCTGGTCAGCCTGAAACGGATTGTGGTCGGCCTGTTGCTGGCGCTGCTGATCGGCGTGCCGCTGGGCCTGATGATCGGCAGCTACCGGCATCTGGAAGCGGCGACCACGCCGGCGTTTCAGTTTCTGCGGATGATCTCACCGTTGTCGTGGATGCCGGTGGTGGTGATGCTGCTGGGCGTCGGTGATCAGCCGATCTACTTCCTGCTGACCTTCGCTGCGGTGTGGCCGATCCTGCTCAACACCGTGGCCGGCGTGCGCCAGCTCGACCCGCGCTGGCTGCAACTCAGTCGCAGCCTCAGTGCCACTCGTTGGGAAACCCTGCGCAAAGTGATCCTGCCCGGCGTACTCGGCCATGTGCTGACTGGAGTGCGGCTGTCGATCGGCATTCTGTGGATTGTGCTGGTGCCGTGCGAAATGCTCGGCGTCAGCGCGGGGTTGGGCTACTTCATTCTCGATACGCGAGATCGGCTGGCGTATTCGGAACTGATGGCGATGGTGCTGCTGATCGGTGTGCTGGGCTTTGCGCTGGATGCGTTTGCGCGGTGGCTACATCGGCGCTGGGCGCCGGCCTGAGGCGCTGAATGCAGCGAGCAAATAGTCACGCACGTAAAGCAGGCTCGGGCTTTTCATCACGCTTTTGCTCCACACCAGATAGAGCACATTGACCGGTGCCTCGCTGGGCGGTGTCGGTGAAATCAGCCGACCGTCAGCGATGGCGTCGGCGCACTGGTAGTCCGGCAGCACGCTCCAGCCGTGGCCGCCGAGCACCAGCTCCTTGATGATCCGCAGGTCGGGAATCGTCAGCGCCGCTTGCAGTTGCGGAGCGACCTGAAACATTGAAGTCCACAGTGGCCGAACCAGCGCCAGATCCTCATCGAAAGCGATCAGCGGGACTTGCTTGAGTTGTGCTTTATTCGGGTCTTTGCCGAGGCGATCCAGGAGGCTCGGTGCATACACCAGCAACAGGCGTTCGGTGAGCAAATGGGCGTAACCGTGGGATTGTTCGTTGGGCATGGAGGCCGTGATCGCGAAGTCGGTCTGCTTCGCTTCGAGCATCTCGTAAATGCGCTTTTTGGCACCGGTGTGAAAACGCAGGGTGAAGCCTTCGTCCATCAGCGGTGCGAGGCGAGCCGCGACTAGCGCATGGAGGAAGTCGGAGGGGCCGACCAGATGCACTGTGCCGCCCTTGATCAGGCCCGGACGCAGCGACGCGATCTTGTTTTCCAGCCCATCGAGAAACGGTGCCACCGAACGCGCCAGTTCATCCGCCGCTTCGGTGGGTTCCACCCCCCGAGGCAAACGCTGAAACAGCGGTTTGCCGACCAGCGCCTCCAGCGCCTGCACATGCATCGACGCCGCCGGTTGGGTGATGCCCAAATGGTCCGCCGCCCTGGAGAACGACTTGGTGCGGTACGCTTCGAGGAATGTGCGCAGGTGGGTGAGGTGGCTCATGGTGCTTTGGCGCCCGTGAAAATGTAGGTTGGCTTACAGATTATCAGCCGTGCGATAGCGCGGCGTAGCGAACATTTGACTTAACACCAGCAGCAGCCCCAGCGCCGAGACTGCCGCACCGGTCAGCCCGACATGACTGAGGCCCACCTGGCTGATCGTCACGCCACCTAGCACTGAACCCAGCGCGATCCCCGAGTTGAACCCGGCAATGTTCAGCCCGGCCGCAACGCCATGTGCGTGCGGCGCATGTCGTTCGGCGATTCCCAGCAGCCGGGCCTGCAAGGCCGGCACTGCAGCAAAGCTGAACATCCCCAACAAGCCGACGAGCAAGCCCATCATCCACGGCGAACCGGAGAAGCCCCACATGCCCGCTGTCACCCCTACGATCCCGGCAATCAACGCGGCGCTGGCGCGATCCACTCCCCAGGCATCGGTCAGTTTGCCGCCCAGTACATTGCCAATGGCTGCCATCGCGCCGTACAACAACATGAACACGCCGACAGTGGCGGCCGTGGTATGAGTGACTTCAGTCAGCATTGGCGCGATGTAGGTGTAGGCGACGAACGAACCGGCGTAGCCGAGCACAGTGACCAAGGCGCCGGCCAGCAACTTGCCGTTGAGCAGCGCTTTAAGGCTGTGCAACGCCGAGCTGCCGTCGGAAGCAGTCGGTAGCGGATCGCGCATGCCGAACAGCAAGCCGAAGAAACCAATCGCTCCGAACACGGCAATCGCCGCCAGCACCAGGCGCCACGACATTACGCCACCCAGATAGGTGCTGACAGGCACGCCAATCGCCATCGCCAGGGTAAACCCGCCAAACACCACTGCCACTGCGCTCCCTGCGCGACCCGGCCCGGCCAGACGCGCCGCGGTGCTTGAAGCCACCGCCAGGAACAGGCCATGTCCCATGCCGGCGATGAATCGCGCTACCAGCATCAAGGTCAGCGAGGTTGCAAACGCCGCGGCGAGACTGCCGACGGTGAATACCAGAGCGGTCACCAGCATTACGTTCTTGCGCGACCAACTTGCGGTCAATGCACTGAAGACCGGTGCTGAGAAAGTGGCGCCCAAGGCATACGCAGTGATGGTTGCCCCGGTCGCCTCGACGTCGACTCCGAGACTGCGAGCCATGACGTCGGTGAGGCCGATCGGAACGAATTCGGCCAGACCCAAGGCAAAGGCGCTGAGGGTAAAGATGTAGATGACAAAGGGCATGGGAGCCTCGCTCAAGAAGGAATTTGGCGAGAGGCTAGGGATTGGTGACGCATAAGTGAAATTGGCGATTTCGCGTACTGGCATAAATAGATTTATACCTTGCCAGAATCCATACGCGGCACGAGAGCCTGCAGGCTCTGTCGAGTGCAACGAGGCTGTGATCTTTTGATGTCTGGATTTCAAGATCGACAGATCGCAGCGTGCCGCAACTCTTGCAAGGAGGATTACGTCGCTGGCGGTTTGGCCAGCGCGATGCCCTCGGCGCCCAGCCGCTTGAGAATCTCGAACAGCAGATCACTCTTGGTCCCGCCGACAATCCGCGGGCTGCCGACGTAGCCGGTCACCGTCAAGGTGATGCCATCGGGCGAGAGTTTGCTGAAGCGCACGTACGACGCCGGTTTGTCGAGGATGTTTTCGTTTTCGCGGTAGGTGTTCAGCAGCAGTTCCTTGACCTGTTCGGGGTCGATGTCCAGTGGGAACATCAGCTCCAGGCTCGCCACCCCTTGGGCGCTGCCGCCGAGGGTGACGTTGCGCAGGTTCTGCGAGATCAGTTGCGAGTTGGGCACGATGACGATGGAGCGGTCGCTGAGCTGGATTTCCGTGGCGCGCACGTTGATTCGGCGGATATCGCCCTCGACGCCGCTGATGCTGATCAGGTCGCCGACCTTCACCGGGCGCTCGGTGAGCAGGATCAGCCCGGAGACGAAGTTCTTGACGATCTCCTGCAGGCCGAAGCCGATCCCCACCGACAGCGCACTGACGATCCACGCCAGATTGGTCCAGCGCACGCCCAGCGACGACAGCGTCAGGAGGATGACCGTGGCATAACCGATGTTGGAAAACAGCGTACTCAGCGACGCGCACATGCCCGGATCCATGTCGGTCTTGGGCAGGAACTCGTTGTCGAGCCAGCGGCGCAGGGCGCGGATCAGGTAGATGCCGATCAGCAGTGCCAGCACCGCATTGATCAAGTGCGCGGGGACGATGTTCAGCTTGCGCAACCCGGCGCCGCCAAGGATGCCGAGGACATTGCTGGTCAACTGCCCGAACGTGGTGCCGATGCCGCCGACGAAGAGGGTAATCACCGCCAGCAACAGCAGCCCGGCGCGGCTGGCACCGGACAGCACAATCGAAATCTGCTCCAGCCGCCGGTCACCCATGCCCAGGGTCTGCTTGATGGTCTTGCCGGCCGAGTAGCGCGGCGAGAACAGGTATTCGCAGCCGTCCATGACCACCTGGATCAGCAGATAAAACCCGGACAACACGATATAGCCCCACACCAGTTCAAAGGTGATGAATCGGGCCAGCGACACGTAGCCGGTGAGCAAGGCCAGCGCCGACAAGCAAATGGACACTGCGGCAATGGTGTAGATCACCCCGGCAAACGTGTTGCCGGCGGTAGGGTCATTGGTGGTGAGCAACGCCTTGCGTACTTTGCCGATGCGCAAGAGCATTGGCACCAGAATCGCGATCACCATGATTGCGACCACCCCGCGCAGGGCTGTCACGATCTGGCTGCTCATGCCGGTGGCGTTGCTGACCTGCACCAGCGTCACCAGCACCAGCAGGATGGCCGCGAGAATCCTTGGATAGGGTCTCAGGGCCAGCGCCACCGAATCGGCAATCGCCGGCAGCCGCCACGAGGGATGCTTGGTCGACAGCAGTGCACGGCTCAACGCGGTGATCAGGACGCAGGCGTAGACGGCTTTTTCGAATTCCTCGGAAAAAGTCTGCAGCACTGGCGTCAGCGGTTCGTGGCGGGTGCAGGCGTAAAACAGCAGGTGCAGGGCGATGGCCGTGGTGCCAAGGGTCGCCAGCGCCGAGGCGAACGCCAGCGCGCTGCGGCGCAGGCGCCCCTCCGGCATGCGGTGGATGCAAACCCAGGTCAGGCCGCGCTCGGCGAGTCGGCGGCCGAGCGTCCAGAAAGCCAGCGCCAGCAGCACCAGCACACAGGTGAAAAACCGCTGGCCGGGCGCCCAGACCGTGGCCCAGGTGAGTTTCACCTGATTGATGAAAAAATTAAGGCGCTGGCGGTCATCCGGCTCTGGCGACACCAATGGCGACCAGAAGTCAGGGCTCAGGATGCTGTCGGTGCGCAGGGTCAATTCGCTTTCAAGCAGCGTGCGGCGGATGCCGGCGATTTGCGTGATCAGATCAGCCGCGCTTTGTTTGAGCGCGGCAAGGCTTTTGAGCGTGGCGTCGACCTTGTTTTTCTGTTCGCCGAGCATCGCCCGTTGTGCGGCGATTTCCGCTTGTTCGGCGGCAATCTGCGTATCCGGCGCTGCGCCGAGCACCCCCAGTTGCACCGTCAATTGAGCTTGCTGCGGCAACAACGCCGCCGATAACCGATCGATGTCCAGAATGAACGTCTGTACCCGGTCTTGCGGGCCTTCGAGCTGGTTGTAGTTGTTGGCGGCGGAAATCTGCTGCTTCAACCCGTCGAGGCGCATTTGCAGGGCTTGCAGATCACTCTGCGAGACTTCCACCAGCGGTGCCGCAGTGGTCGCTGTGGGCGCCGGTAAATCCGCCGCCCACAGCGCCGAACCGCTTGGAAAAAGCACGGTCAGCGCGACAAAAAACAATGACTTCAATGTGTTGCGCATGAGAGGGGCCGGTTCTCGTTGATCACACAATCTATGAGGTTAGGTGATCGAACCGGGCACGGCGGAAAATTTCAGGTGAGCAGGGCGGGCTCGCAGAGTGGCTTGCGTGTTTCGGTGTGGTTGTCCTCATAATGCCGCCCATCTCCAATTACCCATCCAAGTTCGACAGCCATGCCTGAAGAGTTCGAAGTCCCCAGCCCCCACGAGCAACATATCGAGCACACCACCCATCATGCCCATGCACTGGGCGATCGCTTTGCCAGCAAGATTGCGGTGATGACGGCGATCATGGCGACCGTCGGCGCCCTGATGAGTTATCAGGCCGGTTCGACGGAAAGTGAAGCGGCCATGGACAAAAACAACGCCGCTATCCAGAAGACCGAAGCCGCCAACGAATGGAACTACTACCAGGCCAAGTCCAGCCGGCAGAACCTGTCGGATCTGGCCAGCCATCTGCCGGGGCTGGATTCCGCCCACTATGCTGCCGAGGCGCGACGCTACGGGGAGCAGAAAGAGGGGGCGCGCAAGAAGGCCGAAGTGCTTGAGCAACAGGCGCGCGAGTGGGAGGAAAAATCTGAGCAGGTGCTGCACCAGCATCACCGCTGGGCCCAGGCCATGACCGCGATTCAAATCGCCATTTCACTGGCAGCCATTACCTTGCTGACGCGCAAGGAATGGCTGCGGCGCGTGTCGTTTGGCGCCGCCGGTGTCGGCGTCATGCTGGGATCGCTGGCCTGGCTGCATATTTGAGCGTCTTGGATTCCGGCACGGGGCAGCGGTTATCGCGGGATTAATCACCCCGGATTCCATGGTTCATCAAAAGACCACCTGGCCGGAAATACAGTGCTGAACGGCTCCGCCCACCCAGACGGTGCCGTCAACGCTTTCGATGTGCAGTCGGCCGCGGCGGCCCATGGTGGTGCCCTGGCTGACGGTGTAGCGCTCGCTGAGGATGCCCGCGCCGATCAGCCACTGAGCCAGGCTTGCATTGAGGCTGCCAGTGACGGCGTCCTCGGTGCATTCCTCGCCGATGAAGGCTCTGACCTCCACGTCCGTTTCAGCTTCGGCCCCTGCCCACGGCGCAATAACGCCGACATTCAGCCCCTGCAGCGCCGCGTAATCAGGCTTGATCGCCAGCACTTCTTCGCGACTCGCCAGCAACACGCCCGCCCAACCCGGGCCGTTGTCTACCCATTGGCTCGCGCGGATCTGCCCAGCGGCGAGGCCAAGCCCTTGTTCGATCAGGCGTAGTGTCACTGCCTCCAGCGGTCCGCTGCGCACCAGCGGTGGCGCGGAGAAGGCCAGTTGCGGGCCTTGCTTGCGTACCCGAATCAAACCTGCCGAGCACTCCTGAATAATCTCGACGCGCTCAGGGTTGTCGTTGTGGGCCAGCCACACTTTGCAGCTGCCCAGAGTGGGGTGGCCAGCGAAGGGCAGTTCTCGCAGCGGTGTAAAAATGCGTACGCGGTAATGCGCTCCCGGCGCTTCGGGCTTCAGCAGAAAAGTGGTCTCACTGAGTTGCGTCCAGCGGGCAAACGCTTGCATCTGCTCGGTTGTCAGCTCATCGGCATTCACCACCACTGCCAGTGCATTGCCTTCGTAGGGTTGATCGGCGAATACATCGACTTGTTCGAATTGCAGAGCGCGTGGCATTGAATGTCCTTATAGGTTGAATCAGGGAAGATCTTTTTCACGGATGGATTCGGATCACGGCTGCTGTTGTCAGATGCCCGATTTCTCATAGAGCTTCTGCGCCAAAGTATTCGTGCGAAAAGCGCCCAATTGCAAGGGCACCTGGCGGGCAGCGGCTTGCAGCTGGAGCTTCTTTAGAATGCGCGAGCCGATGCCCTTGCTTTGGAGGATTACCTGGTCACTATCCGTGGCGGGGCGTACGGTCATGCTGGTCTCTGATTTGTGCTTTTGGCTTGGTGAGGCTAGTGGCTGCAACAATAAACGGCAATTCGGATCGATATGGCCCGCAGCATCTGACGGCCCCAAATACACTCAAAGTGCCACCCGCTGCAGAAACTTCCTGACCTCCAGCGAATACGCCGCCGGATGCGAAAACCTGAACATATGCCCGGTTCTCGGCATGACGACTTCCTGCGCGCCTTTTATGCCCTTCAGCAGAATCGCTGCAGCCTCTTTGCCGATCAGCTTGTCTTCCTCGGGCTTCAGGATCAGCGTCGGCACCTGCGCCGCACGACCGACGTGCCTTTCCGCCCAAAGCGCCTCAAGCACCACCAGAAGGTTGAGGTCGAAACGCGTCAGATCCAGCGGCTTCATGGAGGGTTGGCCTTTTCATCATTCGATGCAGGTTACTGTCCTACAGGCATTGGCTGAAAGCTACAGCGCCCCTCGGCTACAGCTGAAAATGTAGCCATGACAATTTTTTGATTGTCGTGATTCTCTGCTCTTACGATGCAGCATCGTCCATCAAGCTCGAGGCTCATCATGCACATCGCCATCCTGACCTTCGAAGGTTTCAACGAGCTGGATTCGCTTATCGCGTTCAGCATTCTCAACCGGGTCCAACAGCCCGGTTGGCGCGTGTCTGTCGCCAGTCCCACGGACAAGGTGCGCTCGATGAATGGCCTTGTGATTGAGGCACAGGCGTCATTGGAGGAGGCGTGCGACGCGGACGCGGTATTGGTGGGAAGCGGGCGGATGACCCGGGACGTGGTGGCGAATGCCGAATTGATGTCGCGTCTGCAGCTTGATCCGGCTCGCCAATTGTTGGGTGCCCAATGTTCCGGCACGTTGATTCTGGCGAAGCTCGGCCTGCTGAGCGAGGTACCGGCCTGTACGGATCTGATCAGCAAACCCTGGGTGGAAGAGGCTGGCGTTGCCGTGCTCAACCAACCGTTCGTGGCCAATGGCAATGTCGCCACCGCAGGCGGGTGCTTGTCTTCGCAGTACCTGGCGGCCTGGTTCATTGCCCGTCTTGCCGGTGTGGAGGCCGCACGCAGCGCGCTTCACTATGTGGCACCGGTTGGCGAAAAAGAACTCTATGTCACGCGGGCAATGAGCAATATTTCAGCGTTTTTATAAAGTGTTTTCGCCGGTCTCAACCGGTTCGGCCGCCGCTTCAGCCGCCATCTTCGCGCGGTCAGCCTTGCTGATGTACTTGGGCTTTTTCGGCGCGAGTTTGGCGCTGGCCTTTTTGGCCTTTTCCTTGAACAACTGCTGCAGTTTCTTTTGGCGGTTCATGTTTCTACTCGGTGAAGGGGAGCCGGGCATATGCCCATCAAGCGCGCATTAAAACCGGCTCGGAGCGATTTGGCGAGTCGCTTGCAGCGATGCAGGATCAAACGGCTGCCCGGATCATGGTTTCGACGTCGCCAGAAAATCGCTGATCAGCGCCACCACCTGCTGCTGGATCACTTCACGCGGTCGCGCATTGTCGCGATCCTGGCAAATGACGCCATCGCCCGGTGCGTCTTCCTCGAGCATCTCGATCGCGCCCGGTTTGCAGATCGACGTGAAGCTGAAGTGGGTGGCGTCGTTGATCTCGACATAACGAGTGGTAGCCGCTGGCAGGCGTTTGGCCAGATCGGCGGACTCCAGTTGCGCCGGAAGATCTTCGGAAGGTGCGCCGGCGGCAATCACCAGTGCCGGTACGGGGAGCGCCGCGAGGCTTGCGTCAGTCATGCCGCGTGACAGGCCCAGGTCCAGCGAAACGATGGCGCTGACCGGTTCGTAGCGCCGGTCGGCCGCCAGGTCGGCTTTGCCTTGCGCGGTGCTGGCGGGATTCATCTGCCTGTAGACGCTGCAACTGGCGAGCTGCGCATGGGCTTTGCAGTCCTCGGCAAAGCGCTCGGGGTCGAAGCGTGCACCGGCGATTTCCAGAGCCGTCCAGCCACCGAGCGAATGACCGACGACGGCAATCCGCTGCGGCGCCACTGCGCCAAATTTTCCCGGCTGCGCCACAACGGCTTCGATGACCCGCCGCAGATCAACTGGCCGCTGCCACAACTGCGCCGCTGCTTGCGGACTGCGATCATGGGTGGTGCTGCCGGGATGGTTGACCGCCGCGACGATGTAACCTTGATCCGCCAAGGCACTGGCCAGCCACATCTGGTTGCTCCAGTTGCCCCGATAACCATGGGAAAGCACCACCAGCGGGTGCTCGCCGGCAGTCGGCGGCGCATCGTGCACGGCAGAGGCACTGACGAACACCGGACTGTCGTCGATCACTTGCGCGGTTGCATGGGTCGCCGCCGGGTACCAGACAACCATTTCCAGCGGCCGCTGCGGGTCTGGCAGGGTTGTGTTGTGGAAGCCGATGGGGTGGGAATCCGCGAGTGCGTTGGTGGAGAGGCCAATCAGAAGCAGGGCGCCGAGAGCTGTTTTCAAGGTTGATGTCTTCCATGAATGCGTTTGTTGTTTTGAGGTACGGCTGCGCGCAGGTTAGTAGACCGGTTGCAAAGAAGATAGCGGATGTCTCGCCCTGCAGTGACAGGCCGAATCCGACCTGGACCGCGCCAGTCCAAATTTGAAATACCCACCATTGCCCGCTACAGTCGCGCCCCTTGTCCGGCCAGCAGCGCCGGCGATGGCTGGGGAAGAGGGCGGCAGTTGAACGAACACACATTGTCCATGCGTCTGGAGCGGGTGGCGGCGCATGTACCGGCCGGCGCGCGGTTGGCGGATATCGGCTCGGATCACGCCTATCTTCCGGTGGCCCTGATGCGCCGTGGCGCCATCGTTGCGGCGGTGGCCGGCGAGGTGGCGTTGACGCCGTTCCATGCCGCGGTGCGCACTGTGCGCGATAACGATCTTCAGCAGCACATCAGCGTGCGTCTGGCCAGTGGACTGACGGCGATCGAGCCGTCCGACGGGATTACCGCGATCAGCCTCTGCGGCATGGGCGGCGAGACGATTCGCGACATTCTCGACAGCGGCAAGGCGCGCATGAGCGGGCACGAACGGCTGATCCTGCAACCCAACGGCGGCGAACAACCCCTGCGCCAATGGCTGATGGACAACGGCTACCGCATCCTCGACGAGGAAGTGCTGCAGGAAAACCGCTTCTTCTACGAAATCATCGTCGCCGAGCGCAGCGGCCCGCTGAGCTACAGCGCCGAACAGTTGTACTTCGGCCCGTTGCAGATGCAGGCGCGCAGCCCGGCATTCCTCGCCAAATGGCAGCGTTCGTTAAGGCAGAAACAGAAAACCCTGAACAGCTTCAAACAGGCGCGTCAGGCTGTGCCCGAGGAGAAGCTGGAAGAGGTTGCGCGACAGGTGCAGTGGATTACTGAGCTGTTGGCTTGATCTGCCGTGTTGGCTGTTGCACCCCTTCAGGTTTAAAGTCAGCTTCAAGGTTAACGTTCTTGCGGAGTCGGACATGAGAATCGGTGAACTGGCGAAAATCAGCGGGCTGGCGCCGTCGCGTATCCGTTTTTACGAGGCGAGCGGGTTGATCACTTCGGTCGCGCGCAAAGCCAACGGCTATCGCGATTACGCTCCCGACACCCAATGGGTATTGCAGATCATCACTGGTGCGCAGGCGGCGGGTTTCTCCCTGGAGGAAATCCGTCAGTTGATGCCGATGAACGCGAGTGGCTGGCAGCACGAGCAGTTGCTCAATGGCCTCAAGCAAAAGGTTGAAGAAATCGATGTTCTGCAGCAACGCCTGGCGCAGAACAAAGCGCAACTTCAGCTCGTCATCCAGGGCATTGAAGACAAGCCCATGGGCGTGGCGTGTGCGGACAATGCGCAAATGCTGATAAATCGTCTGCGCGAACAAGGTGTGGTGAGCGCAGCAGAGCGTCGCGATGTGGCGCGTTGAAGCGCGAATCAGCTAAAAAAGGTTATTGACCTTAAAGTTGACTTCAATCTTATGGTGGCCTCATCTCTAGTTGAGGACTGCCCCATGAATGTGTTCGACCCCCTGACCTTACCCAACGGTTCGACCATCAAGAACCGCATCGCCAAAGCCGCCATGGAAGAAAACATGGCGGACGCCGACCAGGCGCCCTCCGCAGAACTGATGCGTCTGTATCAAGCGTGGGCCGACGGTGGTGCCGGGCTGATCATCTCCGGCAACGTGATGGTCGACGGCCGCGCCATGACCGGGCCGGGCGGCGTGGTGCTGCAGGACGATCAACAACTGGACAAGTTCAAGCGCTGGGCGCGGATTGGTCGTTCTGCCGGAGCGCAGTTCTGGTTGCAGATCAATCACCCGGGGCGCCAGATGCAGTCCAACCTCGGGCAGAAAACCTGGGCGCCATCCGCTGTGGCGCTGGAGCTGGGCAAACTGTCCAAACGTTTCGCCACGCCCCACGCCATGACCGCCAGTGTGATCGAGGAAGTCATCCAGCGCTTTGCGCACACCGCACGCCTGGGTGAACAGGCCGGCTTCACTGGCGTGGAAATCCACGCCGCCCACGGCTATCTGTTGAGCCAGTTTCTCTCGCCACTGACCAATCAAAGGACGGACGAGTGGGGCGGCTCTTTGCAGAACCGCGCGCGGTTGTTGGTCGAGGTCGTCAAGGCAGTCAGGGCGGTGGTTTCTGCAGAGTTTGCCGTAGCGGTGAAACTTAATTCCGCCGATTTCCAGTGCGGCGGATTCACCGCTGAGGATGCGAAAAAGGTGGTTGAACTGCTCAACGGTCTGGGCGTGGATCTGGTGGAACTGTCCGGCGGCAGCTACGAAGTCCCGGCCATGCAGGGTGAGGCGCGCGATGGTCGAACCCTGGCTCGCGAGGCCTATTTCGTCGAATTTGCTCGGGATATTCAGACCGTCGCGAAAATGCCGGTGATGGTCACCGGCGGCATCCGCCGTCGTCCGGTTGCCGAAAGCGTCGTGCAGAGTGGGGTGGACATGGTCGGCATCGGTACCGCGTTGGCTATCGATCCGCACCTGCCGCGCGACTGGCAGCAGGGTAAGGACAACGCCCCGCAATTGCCGCCGATCACCTGGAAAAACAAGGCCATTGCCGCGCTGGCGAACATGGCGGTGGTGAAGTTTCAGCTGGGTAAGCTCAGTCGGGCGCAAGCGCCTGATCCGAGCGTGTCACCGTTGCGGGCGCTGATTTTGCAGCAGATCGCTATGGCGTTTCGCACCCGGCAATATCGGCGCTGGGTGGAAAAACGTTCGGCGTGAGTCGGTAGTTCTTTCAATCGTGACTTTGGCGGGACTCTTTGATGAGTACCCGCCAAGTCAGCCAGTCAATTCGGCATCAGCACCGTATCGACCACGTGAATCACGCCATTGGATTGCATGACGTCAGCGATGGTAACGGCAGCTTTGCCGCCCTTGGCGTCCTGCACCCATAGCTTGCCGTCGTGCAGCATCACGGTCAGCGATTCGCCCTGGACGGTTTTCAGCATCACTTTGCCGCCGTGCATTTTGGCGTCGTCCATCAGCTGTTTGGCCGTGTGAGTGCCGGCGACGACGTGGTAAGTCAGGATCTTGGTCAGGTCCGCCTTGTGTTCAGGCTTGACCAATGTATCGACCGTGCCGGCGGGCAGTTTTGCGAAGGCTTCGTTGGTGGGGGCGAAGACGGTGAACGGTCCCTTGCTGTTGAGCGTATCCACCAGCCCGGCGGCCTTGACCGCAGCGACCAGTGTCGTGTGATCCTTGGAGTTGACTGCGTTTTCGACGATGGTTTTGGTCGGATACATGGCCGCGCCGCCAACCATCACGGTATCGGCGGCAAAGCTGGATCCGGCGCCGAGGCAGAGCAGGGTGAAGCAAGCGACAGCAAGGCGTTTGATGAGCATGTGCATGGTGCGTCTCCTTGATTCTTCGACCCTTCGAATGAGGGTGTTGAATGTACGGAGCAGGGAGTGAAACGGATGCAGAGCAGCGCGGAAAACTTTGGTTTTTCATCTGGTCCATTAGAATGCGGCTTTGACCATAAGAAACTTCAGCATGGATGTGCAAGCGCTCGTCCGAAGGAGATCCCCATGACAACAGGGCAGTGTCTTTGCGCCGCAGTACGCTTTTCCCTTACCGTGGAACCGCGCTTTTTCTATCGCTGCCATTGCTCTCTGTGCCGTAAGCAAACCGGTGTCGGGTTCAACCTCGCCACGCTGGTCAACGCTCGGGATTTTTGCTGGGAGGCAGGGCAGGACGCGATCAGCAGTTGGGTCAAACCCAGCGGCTACAGGAACGACTTCTGCGCACAATGCGGTTCGACCGTGCCGAATCCACTTCGCGAATCGCCTTACGTGTGGATTCCGCTCGGACTGCTTGATGAGGATCTGAACGTGGAATGTGTGGGTGATTTCTGCGTGGACGATGCGATGTCATGGGATACGCAGCGCTCGGCGCAGAGTCATCACGGTGCGGTGGAGTCACTGGAATTTCTTCTGCAAGAGCTCCGGGTCAACCCTGATTGACCCCGAAGCCTGACCTGCAATCACTTCCGCAGATAAGCAAACATGTGCTGCACATAATCCGCCTTGCCCAGCGGCACGCCATTGTGGCGCAGGATGTTGTACGCCGTGATCAGGTGGAAGTAGAACTGTGGCATTGCCCAGTCCACGGCGAATTCGCTGCCGCTCATGTCGAAGGCGATGCCGTTGGGCAACTCGATTGAGATCTGTCGCTCAGCGCTTGCGTCAATCTGCGCCGGATCCGCCGCCGCCAGCATCTCCAGTGTTCTTTCGATCAACGCCTTCGCCGCTGCCATGTTTGCGGGCGGTGTGAGCTTGGTCAGCGGTTGTTGCGTCAGCCGTTGCACGGTGTCCTGTGCCTGGGTGCAGGTGTATTGAACCTGCGTGGCGAGATTGTGCATGTCCGGCGCCAGACGTGCTTCGAGCAGAACCTGCGGGTCATAGCCGCGCTCAACGGCGCAGGCCTCGCCTTTGGACAGGATCGCCGTCAGGGAGCGCAGCATTTGGGTGAAACGAGGGATGGTCATTGCGTAGATCGACATGGTTATTCCCTTTAGTAGTCATTCGAGCGTGAAGCCTCAGTGGCGAAGGGTAGTCGATTCGCTATCGACAGGGCCGCGCCATCACAGTTTCCGAATGAGCCTCCCCATGGGATTTACCGTTCGGTAAACTGCCTCGACTCGCCCGCAAGGCGACCCAGACAATAAAAACGCCGAGGCCCCCCATGATCGATCTTTCCGTAGCACTCCTGTTCGCCGGCGCCTGCTTCGCGCTGGCCCTGACCCCCGGCCCGGACATGCTGCTGATCGCCTCCCGAAGCCTGAGCCAGGGCCGCGCCTCGGGCTTCGTCTCCCTCGCCGGCATTCAGGCCGGCACCTACTGCCACGCACTGGCAGCCGCCCTCGGGTTGTCGCAACTGGTCGCCACCGTGCCCGCCGCCTACGACATCATCCGCTTCGCCGGCGCCGCGTACCTGGCATTCCTGGCGTGGAAAGCCTTCACCAGCGACGTATCACCCTTGGCCACCAACGAAACCCTGCCAGCCACCCCGTTGTTGCGTATCTTCCGCCAAGGGTTGGTGACCAATCTGCTCAATCCGAAAATGGCGCTGTTTGTGCTGGCGTTGTTTCCGCAGTTCATTGATCCGGGGAAAGGCTCGCTGGTGCTACAGATGTTGGTGTTTGCGACAATCCTGAATGTGATCGGATTGCTGGTGAACGGGGCGGTTATTGTTTTGGCCAGCAAGGTCGGGAACAAGCTGGCGAGTAATGCGCGGATCGCGCGGCGGTTGAATCAGGTGTTGGGGGCGGTGTTTTTTGGCTTGGCGTGTCGGTTGGCGTTGTTTTCGGGGCGGTAGGGTGGGGCTGCTTCAGGTCTAAAGCGGACGTCCAAGGCTAACTTTTTTCAACCCAAAGCGGTCATCATCATGTTCCAGTATTATTGCGCCGATGCTCGGACTGCTCATAGGTAGGTTGATGTATGGCCAGAAGCGTTAGGCTTCAACAGAAACTTCATTCAAAGTATCTCGTTGAGGTAGCCGGAGAGGTGGTGCTTGATGATTGCCTTGTTGAAAAGCTATGGGCGCTCAACAGAGGTGACAGGTTTGAGTTGAATTCACGCTCCTTCAGTTTTGGACCTGTTCAAAAATACCGCTTGGAATACGTGATAACGAGAGGACCGATTTCTGGGCATTGGCTTTACAAAGAATTTGACCCAAAGGAACTGACATTATTTTTTACGGCAAAAGACTTTGCCGGCATTTGCCATGGCTGGACCTTGTTTGACGAGTGACCACTCAGCGTTAGCTTTCTGGGAGGCTGCTTCTGGCCGTCAGCGGTCGGGTGCGAACGTCCGCTTCTGGCCGAAATCCGCCGTTCGTAAACGTCCGTGACGAAAATGTCCCGCCACGGACCAGTCACCTACTTCACCAACTCAACCCTATCTAGCGCCCGATTCACCGCTAGCTCCCCAAGCATCACCACCTGCGCAATCCCCAACAGCGTTTTGCGCATCGGTCCTTCCACCAGTGCAGCCACATCCCCGAGCATCACCGTCGCCGAGGCGAGTGATTCGCAGGCGTTGGCGAGAAGGGATTCGGTGTCGGTGTCGGGATTGACGAGAAACATGCTGTTGGTTTGGTAAGGGGTTGCCATGATCGCGGCGGATGGGCTGAGGTAGTGGTCGAGCGCGCGTTCGGCGGCTTCGTGGAGTTTCTTTGAATCGAGAGATTCATAGGGGGAGGCCGGATCGGTGTCTGGCGGGTTTGGCGTTACTTTGACCATGTTCTTCTTTTTCCTGTTTGTTGGCGGCCACTCCGAGCTACTAAACAGGGGGTGGCAGCTGTGCGCAGGTTAGTAGACCGGGGAAAAGAAGAAAGCCGGCGCGCCCGAGGGCGCCCTACACACAGCCGCCATCAAGTGCAGGTAGGAAAATACCTGACTGACGGACGCGCATGCGCTTTCATTTACCACGGGCTACTAAACCCGATCACTGAGAATCAGTGACCGACACAAGTTACCGATGGCTCTCCAGGCGCACAAGCCGGCGGATTCTGGCGTAGTCGTAGGCAACGGCGCAAGGCGTTGTAGCCTTCAGGGCGTAACGCGGGGTGTCTGTTAAACGCCAGGCAAAAACCGTTAAACGCAGGATGGTGGGAAGTCGGCCCGCGCATGACGCTGACGTTGTGATTGAGTGCGTACAGGCACGTGAAGAAGGGGAGGCCAGAACGCATTGCCAGCCATCCACCGCGCTTTAGTTGAAAACGCGGTCGCCACGCCAGAAGCGGCGCCTCACACTTGAATCTCCCTTTCATTCATTGAATTATGAGGTTCGGCCCGGTCTGACTTCTTCGCTTTTCACTCTGGGAACACAAAGGGCTGATTACGTATTCAGCCTTTTCTCAAGTTCCTGATCAAATATCACGGCACCCGAATTCTTTTCGCCCAGCGAATCCTGTGGATTGAGTAGCGGGCATTCACCCATGGTCAGACAACCGCAGCCAATGCAGCCCTCCAGACTGGTCGACAGCTTTGTCAGTTGTTCGATGCGGCGCTTCAGGGAGGATGCCCAGTCTTTCGACACCGTCTCCCATTCCTTGGCTGAAGCCTTCCGGTCATGGGGGATGGGTTCAAGGGCAGTCTTGATTTCCGCCAGCGAAATCCCGCTGGCTTGCGCGATTCGAATGATCGCGATCCGGCGAAGCGTGCCACGCGCATAAACCCGATGATTGCCGGCTGTGCGCTGAGACGCCAACAAGCCTTTCGACTCATAAAAATGAAGCGTGGAGACAGAGAGACCGCTTCGTTTTGCGACCTGGCCCACGCTCAGGTTTTGATGGTCAGTAATTCTTTCCTGCACGGCTGTTGACCTCAAGCATTCTTGAGGTTTTAGAGTGTAATCAGCGCAGAGAAAAAAACAACTTCAGCCAAGTGGTCACCCGCTTGGCGGTTTCTCTGTGACTTACTCAGCATGGAGATTAGTTAGATGGTCAGTTGGGCATTTATTTTTGAAGCACCGGAAACCAACCCCGAAACCGATCGATTCGTCATCGACCGCGCGGGTCGGCGTAATACGATCGTCGCTGTACCCGAGCAACATGACGCTGTTCAAGTTGCCGTAGATTTGGTCAAGGATGGCGTTCAGTTCATAGAACTGTGCGGTGGCTTCGAGCCTGTCTGGGTCGGGAAAATCATTGAAGCGACGGGAGGAACCATTCCCGTCGGCAACGTGGGTTTTTCGGGCGGAGCATCGGTTGCCAGGCTTGTTGAAATCTTTGCTGAAGAAAAGTAGTTGTGAACTGAAATCACGGTGGGGACTGTTTTCTTGCTCGAAATCAGTCTGTCTGATCGATTTTTAATCTTGCATAAAGACACCCACCGTTAATTCAGCAAAGCTACATCGCTTGTGCTCCGGTAAACTGAAAGGCACCGGCAATCAATCAGCTGGAGTCTGTCCTTCCAGAATCTCAAAAGCGTCGTCGAGGGGCGCGTACCCAACGGCTTTTCTGGTCTTATCAATCGAAAGGCGTTTGTAGCGGTTATCTGAAACCCCATGGACAATGTGGAATCCGATCAGATCGGCCTCAACGCAACGCCCAAGCAACGCGACGACATCCCGATAGCTGATAAATGCAGCTACGTCCCGAGGGCTGTGGGTTTCCCCAGGGTGAAATTCGGCTACGTTTGCAATACGGACTGCGATTGTTGTCATTTGCCCATCGTTGGCATACATCGAAGCCAGTGCGTCGCCAAACGCCTTGCTGACCCCGTATAGGTTCCCGGGTCTGGGGGCCATCCATTCATGTACCTGGACATCCTTTGGATAACCTTCAATCGCCTGCGCACTGCTCGCAAATATGAAGCGTTTGCAGCCTTGAGTTTTTGCGGCAAACAGCATGTTGTAGGTGCCGACAATATTTACAGGCAGCAGTGAAGACGTGAATTCAGCGTCTGCGTTCGGATCAGCAGCGAGATGAATCACTGTGTCTATGCCTTCGCAGGCTTCAAGGCAACTGGCTTGATCCCTGATGTCGAGAGAGAAACGTTGGACCGAGTCAGGAAGTTTTGATACGTCTATATCGGCCAGGCGCAGATCTGATTTATCGTCTCGCGCTATCCAAAAAGCTCTGCCGATATGGCCAGCAGCCCCGGTAACCAAAATTTTTTGCTTGCTCATTTCCGTATGTCCTTATGGTAAACGACACTCTAGCCTCTCAGCCTTGTGACCGATTCACAACTTCCATGAAGAGTGAAACGCTTGAATGCCAAATACTGGCAGACAAGAAGCTGCAATCACAGGCAGCAAGTAAGTTGATGGGCCGCTTCCGGCCCAGAGTGTATAAAAACACTTTCCGTATGTTGGATGCCTAAGCCCAGCGCTGCTGGGCGAGGCGATTCCCGAACATTTGCCAAGATCGGCGCCGATAGCGCTTCAGATCGTTTATGAAGCGCTTTGGTACATCCTGGAGCAGTAAAAGCTGCGGCTTTTACGCCGCCATCGCCTTCAGCAAGCCTTCTGTACCGATGATTTTCATAACCCGCTTCAAGTTATAGGCGAGCACATTCAAGCTCATCTCCGCACTCACCCCGTTCAGTTTTCGAGTCAGGAAGTGCGTTGCCCCCATCCATTGCTTGAGCGTCCCGAAGGGATGCTCAACTGTCCGTTTTCGAACCTTCATCATCTCTGGTGCTTGGTTCAACCGACGCTGCATTTCCTCCAGCACAGCTTCATGTTCCCAGCACCTTACTCGACGATTTGTGCTCGGCGTGCACTGGGTTTTCAGCGTGCAACTCTGGCACTTTGAACTCCAGTAGCAGTGCATATACAAGCCTTTCTCAACGCTGGAGAATCGCCAGATCAGTGCCTCTCCCACCGGGCAGGTGTATTCGTTTTTCGTCGCGTTATACACGAAGGCATCTTTGTTGAATCGGCCATCAGCTTTGGCGCTTGAAGTCATCGGCTTCGGCACGTAGGCGGTGATGCTTGCGTCGTGACAGGCCAGGATTTCTTCGCCTTTGAAGTAGCCTCGGTCGGCAACTACCGACAACGTTTCTACGCCGATGGCTTCACGAGCCTGCTTCGCCATTGAACTGAGTTGGTCACGGTCAGAACCTCTGTTGGTGACCTCGTGAGCAACGATTAAGTGGTGCTGCGTGTCGACAGCCGTCTGCACGTTGTAGCCAACGATCCCGCTGCCGCGCGTCATCATCGAACGGGCATCCGGGTCGGTCAGCGAAACCTGTTTATCTGGCGATTCGTTGAGCTGAGACTCGATCCCCTGAAGCTCTTTCATCTGTGCTTTGAGCTTGGCGATTTTATCTTCCAAGCTCACTGTGTCGGGCTTGGAGGCGCTAGGGATCTGGCGATCAGCCGCATCGAGCGAGGCCAAATAACGGCTGATGCTCGCCTCGATTTCTTCCATGCGCCGCTTCAGTTTGGCGCTGGTGAAGTTCCGGTCGCGATTGTTCATCGCCTTGAATTTACTGCCGTCGATGGCAACCAGGTTTTCGCTAAACAACCCCAACTGCTGGCAGAGCAAAACGAACTGGCGGCAGACACCGCGAATGGCTTTGCTGTTGTCTTTTCGGAAGTTGGCGATGGTCTTGAAGTCGGGCATCAGGCGCCCGGTTAACCACATCAACTCGACGTTACGCTGAGCTTCTCGCTCAAGACGTCGGCTCGATTGAATACGGTTTAGGTAGCCGTAGATATAGATCTTCAGCAGGATCGCAGGGTGATAAGCAGGTCTGCCGGTTTCGGCTGGAATAACGCTATCGAAACCCAGTTTGGCTAGGTCGAGTTCATCGACGAAGACATCGACCACACGCACTGGATTGGTATCGCAGACGTAGTCGTCGAGGCTTTCTGGAAGTAAGGTACTTTGACCTCGGTGTTCACCCTGGATAAACCGTTTCATGGGTTCCCCCTGCGATGAGATTCTCAGAAATCATAGCAAGGGTTTGTCGGGGCGTTTTTACACACTCTGGGCCGTTTTCTGACCGTCGCGACCGGTTGAATCCACAACACAAAGCGGACGGTGAAATTTTCCGGAGGAGCGTACTGAAAAAAAGAAAGGGCCTGATCACATGTAAATAGCTAACAAGAGCTAGTCCCAGTCCATTTTGATGTTTTCTTGTTTTCGGAACTCATCCAGCACGCTGTGATAATTCGACCTTTCAAAAATCACGCTGGGTATCGCGTCGAACCAGTCAACATCGGTGTTTTCCAACGCAATTGAATCCTTTAGCAAGCCAAATCGGCCCCACTGAACTCGATGCTCATGAGCGCACTGCTCTGCGACAATAACTGTGCAGGTCAAGTCTAGGTCATCAGAGCAGACAAGCAGGGGTACCAGAGTCTTCCAACCAGGCGCAGTGGAATATATCCGATCCCATATCAACAAGTTATCTTCATCGCTGTACAAGCCTGAGTGGGCAGCTACGAGGTGGAACTCAGCAGCCGGGTTCTGCCTAGGCAGCCAAACCTCCAGAGGCACTCCGTCAATGGCAAAGGTCGGGTAGAAGCCGCTGCTGTATTTGGATTTATGGCTGGCAATTGATAGCAGGTTGATCATTCCATTCCTCGCTTTCCCTGAAATCTGTACAGACTAATTCTCCCAGTTGTAAATGTCTGCTTTTGGCCGAGGCTGTGTAAAAACGTTTTTGAGCGCGACAGGTACTGAAAACCGGACTGAAAATCGCGCTTCTACGCGAAATCCACATCTGCTGACGTGCCGATAAATTTCAGATTTAACGTAGACGCGCACACTTCAATTTTGGCGAAGCGTTTTTACACACTCTGGACCCAAAGCTGTCGTTTACTTTGTATAAGCAAGTCTGCGTGCTCTGTGGCGGTGAGATTGAGGTAGGGCTTTATTCTCGGCGCAAAAAGCCAACATTTCGGTCAGCTCGAAATCCAAAGGAAAGCCATCTTCTAACCATTGAAGCGCTAATCCTGCCCAGTACTCGGAATGTGAAGCCAGTGCTGTGAGCACCAACTGTTGCAGCGATATCTGGGCAGGCAGCGTGTGCTTTTTCTGCAAGATTTTTACTGAGTCAGGCAAATCGATTGCCGCCGCTTCGAAAGGCTTTTCAAGCAGTGGCAATAACCAGACGTAACTGAATTCGTTGCTCATCTTTCCCTTCGGCTGTTAATGGCGATGAACCTGCTCTTGAAATCTTCAAGGAACAGACATCCGAACTATGATGGCCGCTTCTGGAATGGGCCAAAATCAGCCTTTTTCAGGCCGTCAGCGCTTTCATCAAACCATTGGCACCGATGATTTTCATGACCCGTTTCAAGTTGTAGGCGAGAACATTCAAGTTCATCTCCGCACTCACTCCGGCCAGCTTTCGCGTCAGGAAGTGCGTCGCCCCATCCATCGTTTGAGCGTCCCGAAGGAAAGCGAGCATGAGAGGGCGGTCGCGTTAGTTGCCCGGCTTCTGTGCGGTTCGCCCGGCGCGGTGTTCGCCACCGCGACGGGCGAATCATGTTTCGTCGCGGACCTGCATCAGCGCGAACCCCAGAAGATTCAGGCCTTGCCACAGGTTGGGGTTACTCGCGTTTACGTGATCCTGGGCGAGTCCGATGCCCCAGATGCTATCAACCGGGCTTGCCTCAACGATGATGCGAGAACCAGTACCCTTGAGGAATGCATTCAACTCCGGGTTTTGCGAGAACTTGGCCTGGTTGGCCCGGACCACAATTGCATACCGGTGTTGCAACCAATCGTGTTCGTTGAATCCGCGCACGTCGCGGCCAAGCGCCTTGGCCGCGTTGGGCGTAGGCGCCTGGAGCACTTGAGCGCGAATGTCCTGATCGCCGAACAAGGCTGCTTTCTCTGCCATCATGAAATGTTCGGCAGTCGCGTAGCGTTGCCCGTCGACAACAAATTCGGCTTCGAACCACTGGCTGAAGCACGAAGCGGTGACTCCGTGCCTGCTTCGCTGGTGTCCCCAGAAAAAGACATAGTTCAGATCTTCTCCAGCGTTGAAGCGGGAGCGGAGGTCTTCCAGATATTTGGAGTCGTGCAATTGGACTTCCTTGGCAATTGGATTTTGGCGTGAGAGATTTACCACGATATGCACTCGCGTTGAAAATCGTGCAAGTTCTGCGGATTTCAAACCTCTCAGCACAACCTTTTGCGCACAGCCTTCAATACTGCTTCGGTGTACCAGGTCTCGACATCGATCGCGATAGCTTCACCCGCATCAGCGACTAACTCGATTTGGGTGTTTATGCCCTGTTCAAGAAGCATTCGCTGCGCGTCTTCAAGGATCCTGCGTTTACCCGTGAGCCAGAGTCGTTGTTCTCCCGTCAGCAATGCAAGGGTTTGCGGGTAGGTGCACTGCAGTTTTCGACGCAAGTTGACCAGTGCCGTTTTGTCACTCCGGTCAATTATCGGAATCAGTACATACGGCTTGCCCGAGGCTGCCCCCAAGTCGTATTTGTCTTGCAGATGCTCATCGACACTCCAACCGACGACTGTGTCATGTTCGCCTGTCCTGACGTTGATCAAGTGCGCGTTAACACCGACGTAGCAGTACTCCGTCATGCCGTGGACGACGTAATCCTCACTGTTACTGCGAATGACCCAGTAATCACCGTTGGCAGAAAGTTCACAGGACTGAATGACAAAACGCACAGGCTTACCGTCTCTCATGACGTTATCAGACAGGCCGAGCACGATTTCACAGGCCTGTTCTGCGGTTAGCCCGGTGTTGTGTAGTGTCATGCTTTGCCAAAACCAAACAATGAACGCAGCCAGCCTGCCGACTTCCGTTCATAGAAGGGCGTGGTTTGCTTGAGGAAGTAATCGCTAAGGCCTGAATCTCCGTCATGAACGCGGTACAGATCAACGGGTTCGCCATCCGGAGCAGAGTCCCCGGCAACGCTGCCCGCTTCGCGCATGACCTGTTCAAAATCGCCGTCCGCTTCGATCCCGATGATCAGATGAGGCCTTTGGTCAGACGAAGCGTCATGCATCAATGCCAGAAACGCGCGCTTCACATTGCGATGTCTGGCGAGTAATTGAGTGAGCGAATTGACCATCTTCGAGGGATATTGCGACGACTGTCCGAGCAGTACCTGAGTGTCCTTTTCGACCGTGCGCTGCACCGGTCCCTGGCCGACCTCATCGGAGAGCAGGTAGCGCACTTCCTCGGGGAAAAACTCTTTCCCGTAGGGAGACTTTGGATTGAGGAAAAGAGGAGTACCCAGCGTGATTTCAAACAGCGATCTGGCCGGGATCTCTATGTAGGACTCTTCGCTGTTTATGGATCTTTGTAGCGTATGCAGCGAAGTGAAAAACGGGATGACAGCGGAGCCGTCGGGCTTTTGCCAGTGCGCAATGCTGATGTTGCTGCCTGCCTCAAGGTTGACTTGCCCTTCGCCAGTGCCGGCGGTGCCGAGGACGTAGATATCCGAATTCAGCAGCGTCTTGAAAAAATCAGGTCGGTGGGCGGGTTCATCCGCCGCCAGTCTGAGTGACTTTTCGAGGGTGTTTTCTTGCTGGGTATCCATGATGTCCATCGGCAGTTCCATCAATGCAGGCAAAAAATGAGTGACAAAGAACGCGCAGTTTTTCACGCTGTTGTAAAAACAGGAAGAACTGAAACCTGATAAATCTGCCGCATCAGGAAGGCAACACCGTGTGATTACGTCGAGCCGAGTGGAAAGAATGCAGCATGGCGGGATATGGGTATTTTTTGTTTGATGCGTCACAGCGCCCGCACCGTGGCCATCCAAGGGTGACTAACTTTACACAACAGCGTCTATGCAACTCTGTGCAAAGAAGTAATAAGGACGTTACGTGGTTCGAAGGGTAGTTTTACTGGTGCTGACTGCCAGTCTGGGTGGGTGTATGGCAACAGCTATGCGTATGGATTATGACAAGCACCGATGCCCCTATATCGGCGTGCGGTTTGACTGGTGGTTGGTCGGTACATCCAAAGGAAAACTGATACCCTTTTTGCTGATCGACGCGCCGTTTTCTTTGGTGGTCGACACCGTCTTTTTTCCCTTCGAATATCAATACAGCTGCAACCTTTAAGGCAACAACGGTGTTTGCAACGGGGTAAGGGATTGCTATGCATCAGGTGGTTGAAAGAGCGTTAAACGTGATCGCTGTAGAGAGTTGCGAGCCTGTATACAACCAAGTCTTGGCAGGCGCACGATTTTCGCGATGATGACATGTACGGTCCTTCTCACTTCATTTGCGCACCGTAGAAGTGGTTGAGCAGTATCAGCTCAAGCACAGCTACAAAAACGCACAGCACGAGAAAGCCAAGACTGAAGACGCGCTTGCGGCCGGATGAGCTTATATCCATCCAATTAGCGCTTGATTCGCCGGAAGTCAGTAGCAGGAACGTTATCCAGGCACAAGCCAAAACTTTGCCCCAGAAACCAAGATTTCTGAAAGGAGTCATCCGTGTTTTTCCGTATTCCGCTTGATTCGGCAGATCTTTATTTGTTGGTTAGGCTTGGCGGGGGCATTTACGCCTTCTAGAGAACGCTTCTGTGCCAAACGAGACGGCCGATTGATTTCAGCCTCTGGCAGGATATCGTCACCGTAGCGCGCCCTCAAGCCGATTATTAGGTAACTCATGCCGCGATTCGAAGTTTTCAGTAATGGGCAGCAAATCGGTTGGTCCGGGCTGGAGCATGGCGATCCGCCCATGGGCGTTACACACGGTATATTCATTCCTGGTCCAGGATATTCCGGAATCCAGGAACAGGTCAGGGCTTCTACACAGCGTGATCAGCGCCATTTTAAATTTACGGTGCGCCTAGACGGGGTAGAGGTTCCTGCTTCCGGTGCATCTATTGCTGACTACTCCGTTTGCTCTGAGACGGATGAAATAGAAGTGGTTGTTCTAGGCGTTGAATACCCAATATATGGTGATGTCTTTCCCGAACACGTCGCGGCCTATAAGCAGCAGTGGGGCGCTTAGCTTCAGTTGCTAACGGTGTGCGAGGGGGAGGCGAAGAGTTTTAATGAGCGGCTGTTTTCGGCGAGAAGCGGTCGTTTAGAGCAAGGAAAATAAATTCGTCGCATTTCTTCCCGGCTTTGCAATTTTCGGACGCGCTTTTACACACTCTGGGCTGGTAAGTTTAGAGTCGGACAATCAACTAGTCCCTTTTTCTAAAGTAGGTGCCAATGGTTACTTCTATCGTTCTTCAGGACTTTGACGTTGGATGGATCGCCACTGACGGCATCGGGCAGGTTGCGCTCTTCACTACGGCTGGTCCGGGGCCGATTCCTCACTCCGCACTTCCCTCCGTCGATAACGCCGAAGAGGCGGTCCTTTCATTGCCGGAGGTGTCCGATGTAGATCAGGTCACTTCGATGTCTGGCGCAAACGCTTTCGTTGCCTTTGCCAAGCGTGGGTTCTTTGCATATGACTGGTCGGACGTCCATTGCGCTACGCGCCTAGCCTTGAATGGGTATGAGCTGCAATACCGTCCACTGAATCCATTGACACTTCTCGACTTGCCCGCCCCTTTACGGGCATTGGCTGAGGTTACCCGGCTATCTGGCGTAACGTTCGGAGTACCTATCGTAGTCATAGATGATCAGATTTCTTAGCCGTCATTCAGCGGTTTGGGAGCGTTTTGGCCGTTTGCACCCGTTCACTACCGGCAGCTAATGGTCGATAGCTACCTCCAGTGAGCGACTGCCTTTGGCTGAAAATTGCCTGTCCCAAACGACGGCTATTGGCCTATAGCATTCGTTCGTAACGGCCGAGGAGAATGATTCAGGCCCAGGCATCCGTTGGATACCCGGGTTTTGTACATGTCATCGCGCATGAATTACTGGAATCGTTCTGGCCGACAGGGCGCCAACGCAGTCGCAAAGCGGCCATCGACGATCTCCTCGGCCACCAGTCGCCCCACGACCGCCGCCAATGTCACGCCCGGATGCATCACGCAAAGATATACACCACTGATGTTCGGTAGATAGCCAATGAGCGGAATGCCATCGACAGGCATTGGTCTGAGGCCGACGCACGCCAGTTCCGGCTCGATGGATATCACCCCGTGCAGTTCGTGCTGAATGGCTTTGGCTGTTCTCAGCGCGATGGCTTGCGCGCTGTTTTGCGGCGCCTCATCTATATAGTCTTCCGCCGCCAGCAGCGTATCGTCGGCGTCTTGCCTGATTTCCATTTGAGGGCTGGAGATGATCGTGTTCACTCGCTGAGGCTGGGTTTTGTAGCGGATGAATATTGCGGGTGAGGCTTCGATGGGCAAGTTGACGCTTAGCTGTTCTGCCAACTGCGGGGTCGCGGTTCCCGCGGCCAGCACGACAATGTCGGCATCGAGCTCACTTGTTGCAGTGATCACGCCGGTGACCAGACCGTTGAAAATCTGGAAGCCAACCACCGGAGTTTGTGTGAGAACCGTCGCGCCATGGTCTTGGGCACCGGCGATCAAGACGTGCGTTGCCTGCACGGCATCCAGCGCGCCTTCTTCGGCGGCAAGGAACGCGCGTTCTGGAGGATGTTTGAGATTGGGTTCAAGGTCGAGAATCTGCGCGCTATGTATAGAAGGTGCTTGAAACCAGCCATCGCCGTAAGACAGAGCACCGGTCCAGCGCACCTTCAGCCCCGGCAGTTCGGATTCGAGTCGGCGGTATTCTGCGATGGCCGCTGCGCGCAGCGGCGCAACAGAGTCCGGACCGCCGAGCGAAGTGTTGATCCAGGCGAAGGAGCGGCCCGTCGCACCGGAGGCAATCTCACCGGCCTCGATCACAGCCACTTTTGCACCTTTCGCGGCAAGGTGATAGGCCAGTGACGCGCCGACGATTCCCGCGCCGATGACGATGATTCGTTTGCTCATATCAACCTCCGTTGTCGATGCGCTGACGTTACTACATCGCTGCTCATGGGCGCAGACTTGCCTGGCCCAGAGATATCAGGGAAGCTGCGCCGAACCCGGTTATGGGTCAGTAGTTGAATTGTTCAGGGAAGCGTTGATGGTACTCAGGGTGTTGGTGGTTGGCGGGTATGGAAACTTTGGCAGTATTGTTTGTCGGCATCTGATCGACACACCGGGCATCGAACTGGCGATCTCGGGGCGCGATCCGCAGAAGCTGGCGCGTAAAGTCGCTGAGCTGGGCGCGACCTGCGAGAGCTGGTGCGGCGATGCCATGGGTGCCGGGTTCGTCCCGGCTCTGCGCGCGATGAACATTCAGTGGGTGATTCACACCGGCGGCCCGTTTCAGGGGCAATCCTATGCAGTGGCCGAGAGCTGCATCGAGGCGGGCGTCAACTATTGCGATCTGGCGGATTGCCGGACATTCGTCAATGCCATCGGCGTGCTCGATGCCCGGGCCCGGCAGGCGGGTGTCGCCCTCCTCAGTGGCTGCAGTTCGGTGCCGACGCTGTCGTCGGCGATCATCGATGAGCAGCGCTATCGGTTCAAACGCATCGACTCCATCGAACACGGTATTTCCTCGTCAGCGAAGATGCCTGGGTTGTCGACGATCGAGGGTGTGCTCGCGTACGCGGGCAAACCGATTCGCCAGCTCAGAAATGGTCGTGTACATGAAGTGATGGGGTGGGAGGATCTGACCCTGCGCAAGCTGCAAAATCTTGGCACTCGTGCGTTGGCCAATGTTGATGTGCCGGACATGGATATTTTCGCCAGCCGGTTTGGTGCGCACACTTTGAGCTTCAAGGCCGGTGCAGGTCTGAAGCTCGGCGGCGTGGCCAATTATCTGTTTGCTCTGGCGATGAGAAAGGGGCTGGTGCGTGACCACATGGCGTGGGCCGCCCGGTTGCATCGCTGGGGGACGTGGTTCGAACGTTTCGGCGATGGCAAGAGTGCGATGTATATAGATGTGCAGGGTGTCGACCTGAATGACCAGCCGTTGTCGATGACGGCGCAATTGACCGCGCTGAATGACAAGGGGCCGGAGATCCCAAGCTGTGCCGCAGTCGCTCTGGCCGTGAAGATCGCCCGAGGTTACTTGCCCGAACCGGGTGCCCGTCCTTGCGTTGGCGAGATCAACGTCGACGAATACATGGCCGCGATCAACGATCCGCAAAACCTGAGCCTGGCGGTGCACTTTTCTGATGGGCAGCCCTGAGCATGCTCTATCTGGGCCTGAAGTACGTGCATGTCATTGCCGCGATTTTCCTGTTCGGTTTCGGCATGGGTTCCTATCTGTACCTGATCGCCGCCAGTCGTACGGCCAATCCGCAGGTGATTGCGCATGTGGCGCGAATGGTGGTGCGCTACGATGCCTGGATCACTACGCCGGCCGGTTTTATCCAGATTGCGACAGGTTATTGGATGACAAGGCTCACCGGGTTGCCCTTGACCGCGGATTGGGTGCTGATGTCGCTGATCCTCTTCTTTATAGTGGGCTCGCTTTGGCTGCCAGTGCTGGTGTTGCAGAAGCGCCTGCAGCGGATGGCGGCGAGTGCGGTCGTGTGTGGTACTCGTCTGGCGGACGAGTACCGGGCCGTTTATCGCCAGTGGTTCTGGATGGGCGTTTGCGGTTTTCTCGGTATGTTCGTGATTGTCTTGATGATGGTGACGAAGATGACGCCGGGGCAGTGGCTGCAAATGATGTTGTAGCGGGGCATTCACAATGGCGATTTGAGAAAGCGGCGTTCGTGATCGGGATTGGGCAACAGGCAGGTGTCGTACTTGCCGAAGATTCGGTAGCGGTTCAGTGCCACGCGGTCGTAGGCCCAATCCCTGAGCGCTCGCGGGAAAATTCGCAGAAGTCTGACCGGCCACCAGCGGGCAGGCAATTGCGCGACGACTTCGAAGAATGCCTCCGAGCGTACCGAGTAATGCTGGTCGCGAATCACCGCCATGGTGTCGAACTGATCCACCGGCAGACCGGCCCATGCCAGCAATGCCTGACCTTCCGGCGATTGCACCGCCGCCAGGCGCACCCGGTGCCGGTTGTCGTGGCGAATCAGGAAGCGCGCCCAGCCGTTGCACAGCTTGCAGACACCGTCGAACAGAACCACGGTCTCGCCTGGATTGAGCAGGGGGGCTGGGGAAGGGCGAATTCGGGAGCCAGGCATGGAGGATGATCTAAGAAGTGGGTCAGTCATTGCGAGGCATCATCCTTAGGTAAGAGGAGTTGTTGGGCAACATGCTGCGCATTCGCTGACACTGCGTCTATATATAAGCAGGCTTTTTCAGGGACTCGACAGAAAACTGAAATTAACGGTTGACGGCAGATTCTGGAGGTCTATAATTCGCCCCACTTCCGGCGCAGTCGAAACGGAAAACTCCTTGAGATTCAATGAGTTAAGCGGTTTTCGACGGCGGCTTGCTTCAGTTCATCGAAGCCTGGAGGGAGTTGAAAGAGCGGTGATGTTTGGCTCTTTTGACGGTTCGATCTTCTCGGTCG
>NZ_JANLOG010000157.1:0-161107 GCF_025466205.1 Pseudomonas sp. 13B_3.2_Bac1 | reverse complement strand
CTCCGCCAGCTCCTGACGCAAATCATCCAGAATCTGCTGATACGACGTCCCCGCCTGATGCAACTGCCGTTGCAACGTGCGCACCGACACCGCGAGCTGCTCGGCCACCTGTTCCTTGCGCGGCAAGCCTTCCTTGAGCAACTGGCGCAGGATGCTTTTGACCCGCTGCTCCAGCGATGCATCCTCCAGCGTTGCCATCAAGCCCATCGCGTGTTCTTCCAGCGTACGCAGCAATTGCGCATCGGCCTGACGCAGCGGTAATTGCAGATACGCCAGCGGCACGATCAGCGCCGAATAGGCCTGCTCGAACAGCACCGGGCAATCGAAAAAAGCTTCGTACTGCGCCTGGGTAGCGTCTGGCGGGCACGGATGTTCCAGCCACACGGCGGCGGGCGACATCTGCGTGTCGGCGATCCAGCGTGCATATTGCAGCCAGGAGCCGAGGACGTTTTCCACCAGATGCCGGCGAATCCGCGGACGCTCGTAGCGGCAAGTCCAGATCAGATGCACGTGGCCGTCTTGCACTTCGGCGCGGCTGACGCCCATGTCGCCCACCAGTTTTTCGAACGGCATGATCCGGCTCATGGCATCGCCCAGGGTCGCGCAGTTCATGGTGATGTAACCGAGCACGCTCCAGGAATTGGGCAGGACGAAGTTTGCCGCGTTGAGACCAAACAGCGGATCGCCCGAGTGCTCGCAGAAATAATCGAGTAGGCGTTCATGGGTTTCGCCCGGCAGGCGCAGGCTGTTGTCGCTCAGTTGCTGCGCCTGCAATCCGGCTGCCGCCAACGCCGGCTCGATGGCCATGCCCAGTTGCTCGGCATGGCGCACGTATTTGAGCAGCGGCGGAACCGAGGTGAAGCCGAGCGATTGCATGATCCGAATTCCTTGATCAAGGCCTGCGTGAGCGAATGAATGCCTGAAAGGTAATTTGAAACCCCGACTAAAGTAAATGGCTGGCACTTGCGCGACGTTTGACTCAATTGGCTACTCGAACTGGCCGGATGCGACCGTGACACTTTTGGGCCGCTGACTAGTATGGAGGCCTGCCACATCACTGATCAGACTGCATAAGAAGGACACACGCATGCGACGCTGGAACGGCTGGGGAGAGGCAACAACGGTGGTCGAACTGCCGGCCCAGGGCGCGAGTTTTCTCCATGAACGGCTGGGGGCCGGGCGCGCGTTGCCCGATGCCACGCTGGAGTCGGCATTGGCGCGGGTGCCGCTCTCACGATTGGCGGCGCACACCTTGTACAGCGTCGACGCCCATGATCGCCTGCTGCATGCCCGGGGCCAGAGCCTGCCGGACTGGCTGGCGTTGCGCGAAGGGGCGCTGGGCATCTATCCCGACGCGGTGGCATTCCCCGAGACTGCCGAGCAGATCCGTCAATTGCTGGTCCTTGCCCATGAGCAGGACCTGTGCCTGATTCCCTACGGCGGCGGCACCTCAGTGGCCGGGCACATCAATCCGCCGGATTCGACGCGGCCGGTGGTGACCGTGTCGCTGGCGCGGATGAATCGCCTGATCGACCTCGACGAGCAGAGCCAATTGGCGACGTTCGGCCCCGGTGCCAGTGGCCCGCAGGTGGAAAGTCAGTTGCGCGCTCGCGGTTACACGCTGGGGCATTTCCCGCAGTCGTGGGAGTTGTCGACGCTGGGCGGTTGGGTCGCCAGTCGCTCCAGCGGTCAGCAGTCGTTGCGCTATGGGCGTATCGAGCAATTGTTCGCTGGCGGCACCCTGGAAACCTTCGCCGGCCCCTTGGAAATTCCGACCTTTCCAGCCTCGGCCGCGGGGCCTGATCTGCGCGAAGTGGTGCTCGGTTGCGAGGGCCGCTTCGGGATCATTTCCGAGGTCAAGGTACGGGTCAGTCCGCTGCCCACCGATGAGCGTTTTTACGGCGTTTTCCTGCCCAGTTGGAGCAAGGCGCTGCAAGCGATCCGCCAACTGGCCCAGGCGCGGGTGCCGCTGTCGATGCTGCGCCTGTCGAACGCGGTGGAGACCGAAACCCAACTGGCGCTGGCCGGTCATCCGCAGCAGATCGCCTGGCTGGAAAAGTATCTGAACCTGCGCGGTGCCGGTGAAGGCAAGTGCCTGCTGACCTTCGGCGTGACCGGCAACCGTCGGCAAAACGCGCTGTCGCTGAGCCAGGCGCGGCAGCATCTGAAAGCCTTCGGCGGTGTGTTCACCGGCACCTTGCTCGGCAAGAAGTGGGCGCAGAACCGCTTCCGTTTCCCCTACCTGCGCGAGAACCTGTGGAACGCCGGCTACGTGGTCGACACCCTGGAAACGGCCACCGACTGGAGCAACGTCGACCACCTGCTCAACCTGATCGAAAACAGCCTGCGTGACGCGTTGGCGGCGGAGGGTGAGCGGGTGCATGTGTTCACCCATTTGTCCCACGTCTACGGCGAGGGTTCGAGCATCTACACCACCTACGTGTTTCGCCCGGCGGCGGATTATCCGGCGACGCTGGCGCGCTGGCAGGCACTCAAGCACGCGGCCAGCCAGACCATCGTCGACAACCACGGCACCATCAGCCACCAGCACGGCGTCGGCAAGGATCACGCGCCGTATCTGCCGCGCGAGAAAGGCGCACTGGCGATGGATACCTTGCAGGCGCTGAGCAAGCACTTCGATCCGGCCGGGCGCCTCAACCCCGGCACGCTGTTGCAGGAGTGACGGTCATGCACCCGGACTGGAACGCTGCGTGGCGCCAGCAAACCTTGCCGACATTGGCCGACGAAACCTGGGATCTGATCGTCATCGGCGGCGGCATCAGCGGTGCCGGCATCCTGCGCGAAGCGGCGCGGCGGGGCTGGCGTTGTCTGCTACTGGAGCAACGGGATTTTGCCTGGGGCACCTCTAGCCGATCATCGAAAATGGTCCATGGCGGTTTGCGTTACATCGCCAAGGGCCAGTGGCGCCTGACCCGCGATTCGGTGCGCGAGCGCCAGCGTCTGCTCAACGAAGCGCCGGGGCTGGTGGAGCCGATGAGCTTCATGATGCCGCACTACCGTGGCGGCTTTCCTGGGCCGCGTGTGTTCGGTGGCTTGTTGTCGGTGTACGACGCGTTGGCGGGACGCCGCAGCCATCGTTTTCATGATGCGCAGCAACTGCGTTTTCTGGCGCCGGGGCTGAAGGAAAATCACCTGCTCGGCGGTACCTGTTTTGTCGATGCGCTGACCGATGACGCACGGCTGGTGATGCGCGTATTGAGCGAAGCGCGGGCCGATGGTGCGGCGGTGCTCAACGGGGTGCGCGTCGAACATTTGCTGCGCGAAAACGGTCGGGTGTGTGGGGTGCAGATCGAGGACTGCGAAGCGGGTGGATCGCTGCAATTGCGTTGCGGCGTGCTGGCGGTGGCGACCGGCGCGTGGGCTGAGCGCCTGCGTTTGCCCGAGGCTCCGCGACAGTTGCGGCCATTGCGCGGCAGCCATCTGCTGCTGCCGGGCTGGCGCTTGCCAGTGGCGCAGGCGTTCACGTTTCTGCATGCGCGCGACCGTCGGCCAGTGTTCGTTTTTCCGTGGGAAGGGGCAACGGTGGTTGGCACCACCGACCTCGATCATCGCGAGAATCTGGATCAGAGCGCGAGCATCAGCGCTGACGAACTCGACTATCTGCTGGCGGCTTGCACGCAACAATTTCCAGGTGCCGAAGTGACGGCGAGCGATGTGCTGTCGACCTGGTCCGGCGTGCGTCCGGTGGTGGGCAGCGCGGCGGCTGAGCAGCAAGGCAAGCCGTCGAATGAAACCCGTGAACATGTGCTGTGGCAGGAGCCGGGTTGCGTCACCCTGGCCGGCGGCAAACTGACGACGTTTCGCCCGCAAGCCATCGAAGTGCTCAAGGCCTGCGCCGACATGCTTGGCCGCGATTTCGAAGATCACGGCGCGCCGGTGTTCGCAGCCGTCCCGCCACTGACCATTCCCGAACTCAGCCCGCAACAGTATCGACGTCTGGCCGGCAGGCACGGCCGTGATCTGCCGCGACTGGCGCAGCTGATCACCGAGTTGGGCCACGAAACGGTCGGCAATACCGACACCTTGTGGGCAGAACTGGCCTTCGCCTGCGAGGCGGAAATGGTCCTGCACCTCGATGATCTGTTGCTGCGCCGCACCCGACTGGGCCTGTTGCTGGCGCGCGGTGGCGAAGAGCATTTCGCTGCCATCCGCCAACGCTGCCAGCCACGTCTGGGCTGGGACGATGCACACTGGCAGCAAGAGCTGCAACGTTACCGGGCGTTGTGGCAACGCCATCACGGTCTGCCGGATGCCACGCCTTGAGGCCCCTTGAAGAGAGCGCCATGGATAACCACCCGAACACGCGTTACCTGCTGGCGATCGACAACGGCACCCAGAGCGTGCGCGCATTGCTCTTCGATTTGCAGGGCAATCTGCTCAGTAAAGGCAAGGTCGAGTTGCAGGCGTATTACTCGATGCAACCGGGCTGGGCCGAGCAGGACCCGGAATATTATTGGGCAAAACTCGGCGAGGCCTGTCAGCAGGTGTGGGCGCAAACCGGGATTGATCGCTCGCAGATTGCCGGGGTGTCGCTGACCACTCAGCGCGGCACGGTGATCAACGTCGATGCTCAGGGCAAGCCGCTGCGCCCGGCCATTCTGTGGCTCGATCAGCGCCAGAGCGAAGTCGAGGGCGGGATCAAGGGACCGTGGGGCTGGCTGTTCAAACTGGTCGGCGCTCAGGCCACCGTGGATTACTTTCGCGCTCAGGCCGAGGCCAACTGGATCGCCAGACACCAGCCTGAAGTATGGGCAGCGACCGACAAGTTTTTGCTGCTCTCGGGGTTTCTCACCCATCGTTTGTGTGGGCGCTTTGTCGACTCGGTGGGTTGCTGCGTCGGCTATCTGCCGTTCGACTTCAAACGGTTGAAATGGGCCGCGCCCAGCGACTGGAAATGGCAGGCGCTGGCGGTGCGTCCGGAGCAATTGCCAACCTTGCACAAACCTGGCGAAACCCTTGGGTATATCAGCGCTGAAGCGAGCCGTCACACGGGGATTCCCGAGGGGGTGCCGCTGATTGCCGCGGGCGCTGACAAGGCCTGCGAAGTGGTGGGTTCCGGCGTGGTCGATGCGAGCACGGTGTGCCTGTCCTACGGCACCACGGCGACGATCACCAGCACTCGCTCGCGCTATCTGGAAATCGTCCCGCTGATCCCGCCGTACCCCTCGGCGGTGCCGGATCAGTACAACTGCGAGGTGATGATTTATCGCGGTTACTGGATGGTCAGCTGGTTCAAGAACGAGTTCGGCCTGCGCGAGATGCAGCAGGCAAAAGAGCAGGGCATTGAACCCGAGCAACTGTTCGATGCGCTGGTGAATGCGGTGCCGCCGGGATCGATGGGGCTGATGCTGCAACCGTACTGGTCGCCGGGGATTCGTGAGCCGGGTGTCGAAGCCAAAGGCGCGATGATCGGCTTCGGCGACGTGCACACCCGCGCGCACATTTACCGGGCGATTCTGGAAGGGCTGGCGTATGCGCTGCGCCAAGGCCTGGAGAACATCGAGAAGCGCTCGAAGGTGTCGATCAAGCGCCTGCGAGTGGCCGGTGGCGGTTCGCAGAGTGATGCGGCGATGCAGCTGACGGCGAATATTTTCGGTCTGCCGGCGGAGCGTCCGCATGTGTACGAAGCGTCCGGGCTGGGCGCGGCGATCTGTTGTGCGGTGGGGTTGGGCTTGTATGCGGATTTCCCCACGGCAATCGCGGCGATGACGCGGGTGGGCGCGGTGTTCACACCGCAGCCCGAGGCGCAGCAGGTCTATGAGCGTTTGTACAACGAGGTGTACTTGCGCATGTACCGCCAGCTCAAACCGTTGTACCAGAGCATCCGCAAAATCACCGGTTACCCCGCTTAGCTGACCACCACCGTCCCCTGTGGGAGCGAGCTTGCTCGCGAATGCGGAGTGTCAGTCACTATTGTCTTGTCTGACCCACCGCTTTCGCGAGCAAGCTCGCTCCCACAAGGTTATGCGGTGGAATCGGAACCTCTTATGTGGCGCTATCGGAGAACTTTTCTGGTGAGATCGGACAGTGTCAGCGCCGGGGGCGGTTGTTAGGCTCAACCCCCACGGCACCTCCAATAAGAATTAAAAGCAATGAAGCTGACATTTCTCCTGTTGCTGCTTTGTGCAATGGCCCCGACGGCGTGGGGCTGGTCGAACCACACGGTGGGCAGCTATCTGGCGTTGCAGGAATTGCCAACGCTGCGCGATGCGCCGCCGGTTGAGGTCGAGCCGCTGGAGCGTTTTCTTGTCGAGCAATATCCGGCCGTGGTCGCACTGCTGGAACAACAGGAACACTTCGCCCGTGAACACTTCACCCAGTACCCGCCGCGCCCCGACAATCTGAAGCTGCCCGCGGTGCCGGGCGACAATCTGCGCCACGATTTTCTCACGGCGTTGCGGCTCAATCCGCGCATTCCTCTGGCGATGGTCATTCAGCCGCTGCCGGGCCAAGACCTGCCCGAACGCGAACACCTCAGTGCCGATCAGGTGATGGTCGAGCAGACGCTTTCGCCATGGAATCGTCAGCGTTTCATTCGCGTGGCGGACGGCGAGAAAGTCGCGGCGCTGGCGGTATTGGCGACCGCTGCTGATGAGCCGGATTACGGTCACGACATCAATCTGTTCAGCGATAACCCCGGCGAGGTCGGCGCGCTGTATGGCTTCGGCCCGCAGCCGTTCGGCGATGCGCGTTTTCAGTACAGCTCGCAGGCGCCGTTCCACATGGGCTTCTTTCATGAAAGCGCGGTGGTGTATGCCGCTGCCGGATTTCTTCAGCGCAGTTGGCCGGACTGGCGCGCCTATCAGTATCTGGGCCTGGCGCGTTTGGCGTTTGCCAGTGGCCATTCTTACTGGGGATACCGCTTTCTCGGATGGGGCGTGCACCACGTGCAGGACCTGACCCAGCCGTATCACGCCAAGCCATTGCCCGGGGTCGAGCTGCCGAGTCTGTTGCTGCTGGAAGGCAAGGCGCTGGCCGGTTTTGCCGATGATAAAAAAGCCTCGATCGAACGCGTCGCCACCCGCCATATGGAAATCGAAAAGTATCAATCGACCTGGTTGCGCCGTGTGCTACGCGCCGGTCAGGCGCATCCGATGCTCGCGGCCTACGCCGATGTCGCTCAAGACCAACAGTATCCGCCGTACTCGGTGGACTACTTGCGCGAAGTGGTCAGCGCCGAGTCAGTCGAGGACTCGGCGGCGTTCGATGAAGCCATCGGCCAGTGGTTGGAAACGGCGCCGCTGACCAGTGATTTCAGCAGCGGCAATCAGTTGCAGCGCGAGACATTCGAGCATCCGGCACTCAATCAGCAGCTGTTCAAACTGCTCGGACATTTCGGCGCGCACAGCCGGATTTATGTCCGTGCGGGACTGGCACCGTAGCCATCGCGGCCACGCAAAAAAACAATAAGAACAAGGAAGGAGGAACCCATGATCAACACTCGATTGCGCCTCACCGGCGTGGCACTGCCCGGTGTCGGCCTGGCAGGGCTGCTGCAACTCTGCGCGGTGGATGCGCTGCAGGCTGCCGAGTTCAGCGTGCTGGACAATCAAGTCACCGGCTCGATCGACACGACCCTGTCCTATGGGCGTTTGTGGCGGGTGCAGGGCCGCGACAAGAACAACGATGACGTCAACACCAACGACGGCAATCGCAACTTCGACACCGGGCTGGTTTCCGAGGTGTACAAGATCACTTCGGAGCTGGAGGCCAACTACCAGAACTACGGGATGTTCCTGCGCGGCACGGCGTTCTACGACACCCAGTTGATGGACAAGCGCAACGATTACTACCGCAACAACAACCCGGCGCAGCCGAGCCAGAGCTACCCGCAGGACGACCGTTTCACCAGCCAGACCCGCGACATCGCCGGCAGCCGGATCGAGATGCTCGACGCTTATGTCTACGGCAACTGGGACGTGGCGCAGATGCCGGTGACTGCACGGGTCGGGCGTCAGGTGTTCAACTGGGGCGAGGGGATTTTCTATCGCGGCGGGATCAACACCACCAACCCGGTGGACGCGGCGAAATACCGTTTGCCGGGGGCCGAGGTCAAGGAAGTGCTGATGCCGGTGGAGGCCGTGAGCTTCAACATCGGCCTCAGCGATTCGCTGACCCTGGAGAGCTTCTATCAGACCAACTGGAAGGAAACCCGCATCGACCCGGTCGGCACTTTCTACTCGCAGACCGACCTGTTCGCCGATGGCGGCAACACCGGTTACAACAACTTCAGCGGCACCGCGCTCGATACCCCGGTGCCGGGCTTCGGCAACGTCATCGGTCTGTACAGCGCACTGGGCAACAACCCGTTGCTCGGCCCGGCGCTGAAAAGCACCGGCCTGTACGCCAACGGTGTGACCCCGGCCTACGGCAACACGCTGAAAGTGGCGTCGATCGGCAAGGACTACAACGCGCGCAACGACGGCCAGTTCGGCTTCGCCTTCCGCTACATCGCCGAGGAACTCAACAGCACCGAGTTCGGCCTGTACCTGGTCAATTACCACGCCAAGGAACCGACCATTGCCGCTGACCTCGGTGGCTACAAAGGCATCGACATGAATGCCCTGACCAATATGCTCTCCAGCGTCGCTGGCAGTCAGGCCGGGGCGCTGGCGAATGGTCTGGCAACAGCCGACGTGATGGGCAATATTCAGGCGCATCGGCGCTATGCCGAAGACATTCGCATGTATGGTTTCAGCTTCAACACCACTTTGGGCCAGGCCTCGGTATTCGGCGAAATTGCCTATCGGCCGAACCTGCCAATCGGCATCGCCGCGACTAACGACTTGATCGGCGACCTGGCCAACGGTGCCGCTGTGGCGGTCACCGGCAAGGCGATCAACGTCGGCGGGCAGATGGTCACCCTCGACAGCGAGATCAACAACGCCGAGCGCGTGGAGGCGTTCAATACCTCGCTGGGCAGCATCTACAACTTCGGCCCGACGCTGTCGTTCGACTCGATGTTCGGCATCTTCGAACTGGCCTCCGAACACCTGCGCGGCAGCAGTCTGCAATACACCGCCTACGACGGCAGCACGCGTTATTACGCCGGTACCGGCAACACCTCTTATGTGTCCGGCGGTGATCGTGACGATCAGGTCAATCGCAACTCCTACAGCTACACGGTGATGTTCAACGGCACCTGGAACGACGTGTACGCCGGGGTGAACGTGTCGCCGTACGTCGTCTACAAGGACGACTTCAAGGGCAACAGCTATCAGGCCGGCAACACCATCGACGGGCGCAAGGCCTACACCCTGGGGATCAAGGCCAACTACCAGAACAAGCTCGAAGCCGAGGTGCAATACACCAACTTCTGGGGCGGCGGACAGAACAACGGGATTCGCGACCGCGACAACGTCGGGTTCAACCTCAAGTATTTCTTGTGAGTACCAAACACAATTTTTGCGGCAGCTCATCCCCTGTGGGAGCGAGCTTGCTCGCGAAGAGGCCGGCATATTCAACACAGATGTCGCCTGACAAACCGCTTTCGCGAGCAAGCTCGCTCCCACAGGTTTTTGTACTTCGGAGAAGATCATGTTCCACACTTCAAGACTGACCAAGATCTCGCTGGCACTCGTTCTCGGCCTTGTCACCGGCAGCACGCTGGCCGCCATCACCCCGCAACAAGCCGAACAACTGAAAACCACCCTCACGCCCATGGGCGCCGAGCGCTCGGGCAACGCCGCCGGCACCATTCCGGCCTGGACCGGCGGCATCACCCAGGCGCCCGCCGGCTACAAACCGGGCCAGCATCACCCGGATCCGTATGCGGCGGACAAGCCGTTGTTCACCATTACCAAGGCCAATCTCGACCAGTACAAGGCCCACCTCAGCCCCGGTCAGATTGCGCTGTTCAACAGCTACCCCGACACGTTCCAGATGCCGGTCTATCCGTCGCGTCGTTCCGGTTCGGCGCCGCAGTGGCTGTATGACAACACCCTGAAGAACGCGACCTCGGCCAAGCTGCTGGAGGGCGGCAGCGGATTCGCCGATGCCTACGGTGGTGTACCGTTCCCGGTGCCCAAGGACGGCATCGAAGTGCTGTGGAACCACATCACCCGTTATCGCGGGATTTACGTGGTACGTCGCGCCTCCGAAGCCCCGGTGCAGCGCAACGGCAGCTTTGCCCTCGTCACCTCGCAGCAGGAAGCGCTGTTCAACTTCTACCGTCCGGGCGGGCAGTACGCCGACCTGAAAAACATCCTGTTCTACTACCTCGCTTTCGTGAAAAGTCCGGCGCGCCTGGCCGGTGGTGCGGCGTTGGTGCACGAGATGCTCGATCAGCTCAAGGACCCGCGCCAGGCCTGGGTCTACGACGCCGGCCAACGCCGCGTGCGCCGCGCGCCGAACCTGGCATATGACACGCCGATCGCCTCGTCCGATGGCCTGCGCACGGCGGACGATACCGACCTGTTCAACGGCTCGCCGGATCGCTACGACTGGAAGCTCAAGGGCAAGCAGGAAATCTACATTCCCTACAACAACTACAAGGTCGGCAGCCCCGACGTGAAGTACGCACAACTGCTGACCCCGGGCCACCTCAACCCGCAATTCACCCGCTACGAGCTGCACCGCGTGTGGGTGGTCGAAGGCAACCTCAAGCCGGGCGCGCGGCATATCTATTCCAAACGCGTGCTGTTTCTCGACGAGGACAGCTGGGGCGCGGCGCTGGTTGATCAATACGATGGGCGAGGGGAGTTGTGGCGGGTGTCGATGGCCTACCTGAAAAACTTCTACGACCTGCCGACCACCTGGAGCGCACTGGACGTGTTCCACGACCTGCAGGCCCGCCGTTACTACGTGCAGAACCTCGACAACGAAGAAGCCTCCACCGTGGACTTCTCGCAACCGGTGCCGGAAGACGCGTATTTCATGCCGTCGGCGTTGCGCCAGCGTGGTACGCGCTAAGGGTCACCGGACTGATGATCGAACGCAATCCCTGTAGGAGCTGCCGAAGGCTGCGATCTTCTGACTTTGATTTTAAAAACAAGATCAAAAGATCGCAGCCTGCGGCAGCTCCTACAAAGGCTCGATCAAATGGCGTTACAACCTGAAAACGAAGATTCGTAAACCGAGTGGTAGTCTCGCTGCTTCGATGGCTGTATCGCTGGAGTACATTGTGGCGAGTTTGACTATCAGCAATCTTGACCTTCAGCTCTATGAAGAACTGCAGTTAGCGGCAGATATTAATAATCGTTCGATTGAAGAGCACGCGCGTGTGATGTTGCAGAAAGCGCTCGAGCAGAATCAATCTGCCGCTGGCTTGGGGACTCGAATTCATAGACGATTTAATAATGTCGGTGACGTTGAATTGGATGTGCCTTCACGCTGAAGCCAGTATTTTCTCGGCATCGCCAATTTTCAGTGGCAGTAAATCTGACCCAATCGCGGGCAAGCCCGCTCCCACAGGTTTTTCGGTCGTTCACATATTCCGTGTTCGACTCGTTTCCTGTGGGAGCGGGCTTGCCCGCGATTGGATTTACCCTTTGGTGCTGACTGAAAATCAGACGCGGAAGTGGCTGACCATCTGCTGCAACTGACCACCCAGGCGTGCCAGTTCAACGCTGGACGCTGCGGTTTCATCGCTGGCCGCGGCGGTCTGTTCCGATACGTCGCGCACGTTGATGATGCTGCGGCTGATTTCTTCGGCCACGGCGCTTTGCTGTTCGGCGGCTGCGGCGATCTGCTGGTTCATCGACTGGATGTTCGACACCGTGCGGGTGATGTTTTCCAGGGAGTCGCCAGCCTTGCGGGTCAGGGCCACGCTGCTGTCGGTCAGGGCGCGGCTGTTGTTCATCACGGCAGCGACTTGCTGGGTGCCGTTCTGCAGACCGGCGACCAGGCCTTCGATTTCTTCGGTGGATTTCTGCGTACGCTGGGCGAGGCCACGGACTTCGTCGGCGACCACGGCAAAACCACGCCCGGCTTCACCGGCACGCGCCGCTTCGATTGCGGCGTTGAGCGCCAGCAGGTTGGTCTGTTCGGCCACGGCCTTGATCACGTCCATGACGCTGCCGATCTTGTCGCTTTCCTGTTGCAGCACGCTCATGGCTTCAGTGGAACGCACCACTTCGCTGGCCAGGCGCTCGATCTGGGCGATGGCTTCGTTGACCACCTTGTCGCCTTCACGGGCTTCGCCGTCAGCGGCGGCAGCGGCTTGCGAGGCTTCTTCGGCGTTGCGCGCGACTTCCTGCACGGTGGCGGTCATCTCGTGCATGGCGGTGGCCACCTGGTCGGTCTCGACCTTCTGGCTGTTGACACCGGCGCTGGTTTGTTCGGTCACGGCCGAGAGTTCCTCGGCGGCGCTGGCGATCTGGGTCACGCCGTCGCGGATGCCGCTGATCAGGTCGCGCAGGGTCACGCCCATGCGTGCGATGCCTTGTTGCAGCACGCCGAGTTCGTCGCGGCGGGTGACGGTGACGTTCTGGGTCAGGTCGCCGCTGGCAATGCGCTCGACCACGGCCAGGGTCTCTTGCAGCGGACGGGTGATCTGACGGGTGATGATCACCGCGGCAATCACACCGACCAACAGCGCCAGCAGGGTGCTGATCAACTGGAAGGTACGGGCCTGGGCGCTTTCGATGTCGCGACGGTCGAGCTGGATCTGGTACAGCTGCTCGCTGGTGTTGACGATCGCGGTGCCCTGATCGGTCATCTCTTTACGCGCCTGCACCGCTTCGCTGTTGGCGTTCTTGTACGCCTGCAATGCGCTGCGGTAGTTGGTCAGGGCGGTTTCCAGCTGACGGAGCGTGTCTTGCTGGGTACCCGAGAAGTGCGTGTTCAACTGCTTGAGGCTGTCGATGGCCACGTTCAGTTGGCCGACGGCTTTCTGCTCGGTTTCGGCATTGGTGGTGGCGGTGTAGCCGCGCACTTCATAGCGCGCGAGGATGAACGCTTCCTTGGCCTGGGTGATGGCCTGGAACTGCTCGAAACGCTGCTCGCTCATGTCCATTTGCTGCACGCGCTTGCTGATCGCTTCGATCAGGTTGTAAGCGGTGTCGGCGTTGGTGCCCATCACGTCGCGGGCACTGTTACCGGTGCGGTAGGCGTTGCGCATCTTGTTCAGCGAGGCTTGGTATTCGGCGATGGTCGCGGCCTGCTCTTTCAGCAGTTTGACGTTTTCCGGGCTCTTGAACTTGTTGATCAGCGCCTGCTGTTGCGCGGCGAAGCTTTCGAGGGTGGTTTGTACATTCTGCGCGGCAGTTTCGTCGCCGTTGGTCAGCATGTATTGCAGGCGCACCACACGCAGCTTGGTCAGGCCGGCGTTGAGCTGGGTGATGTCGCTCATCCAGTTGCTGCGGTCAATCAGGCCGCCGAGGCTGGTCCAGCCAGTCAGGGCGAGGACGCAGGTCAGGGCCAGGACCAGGCCGAAGCCCAGGCCCAATTTCATGTTCACGCTGATGTTGCCGAACCAGCTATTCATCACAATTCCTCCAGGAACGTAGAGCTACTTGATCGTCGGTCAGGCTGGAAGATTGTTGTTTTTTTGAGCCAGCAAGGGTGTTAGCAGGTTTGTATCGGCCGCAAACACGAGAGCTGAAAGGATTTTGTCCTACGGAATTTGTAACAAGAGCACTTCAAGACTTTTTTCACATGCGTTTCACTCGCTACTTACGCCCGCTTCCTTACCCTCGCCGCATCGAATTGACTGTGATGCATGCCGACGAGGCGGCCCGATGTGGAATTGAGACTGAGTCTGTTCGGCGTCAAACGCTCGATCTCCCTGAGCGGACTGGCCCGTTACCGCAATACCTGGGTGGTGCTCGCCACGTCGCTGCTGGTGATTCCGCTGACCCTGTGGCTGCTCGCCCCGGCGGCGGTGCCGGACCTGGCGCATGGCAATGTGTCCGGCGCCCGCGCGCTGGCGGCCGGGTGGGCCAAGGGCGACATGATCGTGCTGGTGCGTCACGTCGAGCGCTGCGATCACTCCCCGGCGCCGTGCCTGAGCGGCGATGATGGCATCACCGACCGCTCGCGCAGTGTCGCGGTGAGTGTCGGCGCACAGTTCGAGCATCTGGGCCTGAACCGCGTCGATATCTATAACAGCCCGATGCTGCGCACCGTGCAGACCGCCGGTTACATGTTCAACCGCGCGGCCAGCGAAGACTGGCTGATCAGTTGCAAGGGCCGCATCTTGCAGGAAGCGCTGGCGCACAAGATCCCGGGGCGCAATCTGATTCTGGTGACCCACAGTGAATGCATGGCGGAGCTGGAAAAGGATCTGGATGTACCGGTGTCTGACCCTGGCTATGGCTCTTCGCTGTTCGTTTCCGCCGCGAACAAGGCCGCCCCGCGCATGCTTGGCTTTATCGAGGCCTCCGACTGGCACTCAGTGACCACTCGATGAACTGAGGTGTGCAAAGCGTCAGCCCAAACAAAACCCGCCAGTCCGGCGGGTTTTTTATTGTCTGGCGCGAGGGGCGTCAGTAGCCGACGAAGTAGTACGCCTGACGCCCGACCATCATGGTCTTGAGCACTTTGAGTGGTGCGGCGGGTTCGCGGTCTGCCGAGATCACCGCGACGTTCGAGGGTGACGCGCTGAGGAAATCATGCAGTTGCGCGTCGGTGTCCAGCCCCTTGAGCACGCTTTGGGTGTAGAACACGCTGGCGCCGCCGACCCGTTCATTGGCCTGGAAAAGCGCGACCTGATGACCGTTGGCTTGCAGGGCCTGAATGTGTTCGGTCAATGGCAGGAACGACAACTCCTTGTCTGCGTTGGGCAGTGCCCACTGGGCCGCGCCGAGGTAGCTGGCGATCACCACCGTAAGCAGTCCTGCGGCAATCGCCTGACGATGACGGGCGACTTTTCCGATGAAGCGGTCGGTGGTTTCGCGCGCCTGCAAGCGATTGAACAACACGCGCGCGTACTCCGCCGCGATCACGGCAGCCGCCGGGGTCATCGACATCAGGTACACCGTGCGCTTGCTCGAGGCCAGGGTCAGCATGATGAACTGCGCAACGATCCACAGGCTGAAAAACAGCAGGTAACGGTTGGTCTTCAGCTCCTTGCGGAAATGCCACAGGCCCAAGTAGACCAGAATGTTCCACGGCAGGAACGCTTCCGGCAGTTTGGCCAGATAGTAATAGAACGGCTCGTAATGCCCGGCCTCGACGAACGAGCCGCTGAAGCGCCCGACGCTGTTGGTCAGCAGCACTTCAGCGACGGCGTGCGAACCACCGCGCTGGTAAAGCACGGCGAGCCAGATCAGCAACGGAATCAGACCCACGGCCGTGAGCAGGCCGGGACGCAGCCAGGCGCCGATCTTCAAGCGTTTGTCGATGAGGTTATCAGCCAGCAGGTAGGCGAAAATCACTACCCCAGGCATCGCCAGGCCGAGCACGCCCTTGCTCAAAGTAGCGATAGCGATCCCGACGATAAACAGCAGCGAGTTACTAGTGCTCGGTGCGCGTTGTGCCTGAAAGAACGCCAGCAGCGCCGTGGCCACGCCGAGCGCCAGCAGCGCATCCTCGCCGACCCCGCGCACGTTGCTCCAGTAACTGGCCATGGTCGCCAGCAGAATCCCCGCCGTCCAGGCGACCGCTTTCGGGCGCCCGAAACGGCGCAACATGCCGTACAGCAGCATCACGCTGAGCAACCCGGCCACCGCCGACGCCAGCCGCACCGCCCACGGCGAAACACCGAACACGCGCATGGCGCCGGCATCCAGCCACAGGCTCAGCGGTGGTTTTTCCAGAAACGGTTCGCCGAACAGGCGCGGCGTCACCCAGTCATCGTCCAGATGCATCTCCATGGCGATCCCGGCGACCCGGGCCTCGGTGGAGCCTTGCAACTGGTGGTTACCCAAAGCGAAAAAAAACAGCAGGGCGGCGAGTAGAAACAGTGAGGTGGCGGCACGCGGCATGGATTTCAGGCAACCGGAAAGGGCAGGAGCCTTGAGCATACTTCGCCAATGCTTAACAAATTGTGAAACTCACGCTAATTGGCGCGACCAGCGCTGTTCCGGTGCTTCGAACAACGGATTGACCAGCGCCGTCAGCACATGGTCCTGCCAGCGTCCGGCGATATTCAGATAAGCCTTGGCGTAACCCTCGCGCTCGAAACCCAGGCGCTCCAGCAGTCGCGCACTGCGCTCGTTACCGGGCATGTAGTTGGCCATGATCCGATGCAGGTTCTGCGTGTCGAACATGTAGCCGATGCCGGCCTCCAGACCTTCCTGCATCAAGCCTTGGCCCTGATGCGCGTGGTCGATGTGATAACCCAGATAACAGGCCTGAAACGCCCCGCGAATGATCCCGCTGAAATTGCACGCGCCGATCATCTGCTGGCCATCCGGCGTCAACAGAGCTAAATGCATCGCCAGCCCGGCCTCGAAAGCACTGGCCTGGACTTCAAGCCTGCGGCGAATCTGTTCGGTGGAAAAGTATTCGGTGGTGCGAATCGGCGACCAGGGCGCGAGGTGGCGCTGGTTGCGTGCATAGAAATCACTTTCCAGCTCGGCCTGTTCCGGAGCGAGGATGGCAAGCGTCAGGCGTTGGCAGGGCAGGCTCAGCAGTGACATCGGCGGCTCCGGTTGGCAGGGTCGAGGGACAGGATTGATCACGGGATGGAAAAAAACAAACCGCGCTGGCGTCCTGTAAATTTCTTTGGTTGAGTGCACAGGGTTATCGACTGCGGCATTTCCGGGATTGGAGGAACAAGCAATGGAATTTGCATTGACGGTAAATGGGTTGGCACTGCGTGTTCGGGCGCCGGACCCAGCGCTGGTCGCTCCGGTGCGGGAGGCGCTGAACGCCAGTTACCGCGAGCATGCGCTTTTTCTCGAGTGGGCGATCGAACATACCAGTGAGGAGCGGGCGCTGTCGTCCATGCTGCAAGCGCGTGATGACTTCGCCAGCGAGACCGGTGAGCGGCGCTTATTCATCGTGACTGAAGACGGACAAGCCGTCGTTGGCTGCATCGGTCTGGTGCCGCGTCGACGCAAGCGCTACGTCGTCGGTTATTGGGCCAACAGCGCGTTTGCCGGCAAGGGCTACATGCGCGAAGTGCTCCAGCAATTAGTCAGGCGCCTGTCTGAGTTCACCTTGTACCTGACCACATCGTCGGCCAACACCCGCAGTCAGCGTCTGGCTGAAGCGGCGGGGTTTGCGCTGATCAGGGTTCACCCACAGGCGCGGCAATCGCATCAGCACGGCGTGCAGGACACTTGGGTGTATCGCTCCGGCAGCAAACGCCAGGCAAAAAAAAGCCCGCGGGAGAGCGCGGGCGAACCGTAGTTTCTTGAATGAGCGAGCGGACTGTACCGTGTTGATCGCACCGGAGCAGTGAAGAAAAATTCATCTCGGTGGCGGCGGCTCTGCAACGCTTCAGGGCAGATGATCCGCGGCGAAATCGGCTTCCGAACGTGCGCGTAACCGGCCCTTTCGGCAGGCCTGCTGAAAGCGTTCGAAGTCGCGTTCGTTCTGCGCGGTGTAACTGCGGGCGTATTTGAACAGGGCGTCAGCCAAGGCATCGCCCTTGCCGATATAGCCGCTGATGACCGCCGCATTACCCGAGGCTTTGGCGTGCGCTCGGGCCAGCGCGCGACCACAGACCCGTGCATAGGCGGCGAAGGTTTCGGCGTCGAAGTTTTCCAGCTCGGCGGAGATCTTCATGTCGCGCAATTGCCGGACATAGAAAAACCGCCCGGTAGGGCCGGTGGTCCAGCCAAGAAACAGGTCGCTGGCCGATTGCATCAGGCGCTGACCCTCGACCACTCGCTGACCTTCATGGCGCGTCCGGCATTTGGCTTTCACGTAATCGGCCAGCACCGAGCGCCGCGCTTCCTTGAATTGCAGAAACAGCGGCGATTCCCGTTCGTCAGTCAGCAGCGCCACAAGACAGCGGGTGCCAACACTGCCCACGCCGACCACTTTGAACGCCAGATCCTGCACCTGAAACCGCGAGAGCAATTCCCGACGGTCAGCCTGCAGCGTGGTCCTATAATCGCGCATGAACGCTTCGGACAGCGGGCGCCAGTCTGACAGCCGCAGCCAGTCATCATCGGCGTCGAGCAGCGTGGTGTTGTTGTGCAGGTGAAAGATTTCCGGCAAGTCGTCGCGAATGACCAGCCGCCCGTTGGCGTCGCGCTCGCTGATCTTCGGCAGCAACTCGGCGTGGGTGCGCCGTTCGGCTTTATCGACGGCACGCTGTACATGCTCCAGCGCACTCTTGCGCGCCTGATCGAGCAAGTCTTCGTACTTGATCGAGTCGTACCAGGTTTCCAGCGCACTCTGCTCGGCGCACTCAAGCATCGTCGCCTGATAGGCGCCCACCATCTGCCGGCACACCTCTTCCTGAACCGAATCACCATGGCGCAAATCACGGGTGGCGATCACAAAACTGGCCGCCAGACGCTTCAGATCCCACTCCCACGGCCCTGGGTGAGCCTCGTCGAAATCGTTGACGCTGAACAACAGATTGCGCTCCGGCGTGGCAAAACCGCCGAAATTCATCAAATGCGCGTCACCGCAGATTGGCCCGACCAGCCCCATGTTCTCGGTGTCCGAGAGATCGTGCGCCTGCAGCAACGCGTTGCCGCGAAAGAAGGCGAACGGCGACACTAGCATCCGTCCGTAACGCAACTCCACCAGTGAGGCGACGCGGCCCTGACTGGAGGCCTTGATCAGTGGGATCGGATCGCGGCTCATTTTGCCGGTGGTGGCGTGGGCGCTGCGCGAGCAATTCTTGCGGGCGTCCTTGCCTTGCTTCATGCGGTCTTGGAGGGTGGTCATGAGCGCTCGTCGTGGCGGTGGGGGCGGTGTGAGTGTAGAGCGGCGGTGTGCGCTTATCCTGCGCAAATTTCTTTGTGGTTGCGGCGACAACGATGGTCGCGAGGGTAATGGAGTCGAAACCGTGAGCGGCATTGCACCGCTCCGGCTAGCCCGCGATAACTATCGCGGGCCTTTTTCAGGATCTACGAGCAGTATTCAGCGCCAGTTGGCTGCGATGACAGGTTGTAAGACCTGTTGTTCGGCAGCACCGAAAGTCATGGTCGCAGGTGCGGCCGGCGCAAATGCCGCCATGGCCTGAACCAGATGCTCGACATCACTGTCCATCAAGCGATGACGATCTCCGGCCATGATGTCCCGCGGCCGTTCAGGCGTGTCGGCGTACCAATTATGCAACGTGACTGCCTGACCGGTGCCGATCACCGATATTTGCAAGTCCTTATCCTTGTGCTGGAACCACAAATGATCCGGATTTATGTCCTTGTCGAATACCAGATCGCCCCTTGAACCGCTGAACTCGATGTCATTTACGCCATGTCCGACTTCAACCGTCGGCATATTGCCGCTGACCACCACTTTGTTGTTGCCGCCTCCCAGTTTCACCGTAGTGAATGAGCCGGAATCGGTAATGGTGTTGTTACCGTGACCGACCGTGAGTTTATCGATATCACCTGTCACCACGTTGTTGCCGTTGCCAACAGTGATCTCGCCTCGACGCCCCGTAACGTTGATCTTGTTGTCGCCGTTGCCGGCGACTACCTTGACGTTCGAGGCTTCGATATTGATGGTCTTGCTTTCGTCACCCACGGTCACATCATCGGCAAAGAAACCTTTGATTGTCAGCACATTGGGATCCGTAGGCACCACCGCCGCATCGGTCATCGCCGGTGTGCGACCCAGGATGCGATCACGAATGGAGTCGAACGAGGTGTCCGCAGTTCGATTGGGCACGGAAACATCCTCGAACTTCAGTCGTGGGTCTTGAGCTGTCACTACATCCGGCACCGTGATCGGTCGACGCGTCGGTATATCAACGGGCGTCAGACGCCCGGCGTCGCGTCCGACGGGACCGATCTCCGGCAGTTTCGTTGGTTCCAGCGAGCCGATACCGCGCTCGGCGAGAATCTGCTCGACGGTCTTGTGTTCAGGAACGGTTGTAGTGCCGCGGTTGGCATCCCGCTCGGCGAGAATCTGCTCCACAGTTTTATGCTCGGGCACCTTAGGATTCAGATCGATGCCGCGCTCGGCCAGGATTTGATCGATGGTTTTGGTTTCCGGCAGTTTGAAGTCCGGAATCGTGACCGAAGGTTTGAGTACCGGGTCCGGAACGACGATGGTCGGGTGCAGATCAATCGGCGGCAGCGGTTGCACCACGACGGGTTTGTCGAGGCCTGAGTGGTCGATAATCGGTGTTAACGGATTCGGCACCGTGACGGCTGGCTGCCCGGTAACCGGTGGAACTGGCCCGACCGGTGTAACCACCGTCGGCGTTTGATCCGCGAAGAGAAAATCCTGTGCACTGACTTGGGCCACATCCAGCGCGTCCAGATACAGCAACTTGGTACTGGTGCCTTTGTGCGTCACGTATACACCATGAATCTGCGCCAGACCATTGAATGTGGCCCGGTTCTGGTGTTCGACAGTCAACTGACTGAAGTCGGTGATGCCGGTTTGGCGCAGGTCGATTTTGTCGATGCCATGTCGAAATCCGCGCAGAGTGTTGTTGTAGTCCTTAGTGCCTGGCTGGGCAGTCACTACGAAGACGTCCGACGTAGCGCTGTCATGGCTGTAGATCGTACCGCTGAGTGACGCGACCATCTTGCCCTGAGCATCGCTGCTGTACATCACCCCTTTGGCGCCACCGTTCAAGACTACCGTACCCAGACCCTCCTGCGGCTTTAGCGTTGCAGCATCGCTGTTGACGTAAGTCGAGGGCGCGACAAAGCTGTCTTGGAACTTGAAGTTGGTGGCGGTGATTGCTGAAAGTTGCTGATTCTTCAGGGTGAGGTTCTGGCCCTTGCCCAGATCGACACTGACATCCATGCCTTGTTGCGTCAGCTTCAGATCGGCGAATTTCTTGCCGGCGAAACCCACCAGATCGACGACTTCACCTCGAGCAGCTTCGAAGTTGTTGATCGTATCGCTGCCCGCGTCGCGGCGATGAATCACAAAAAAGTCCTTGCCCGTACCACCTGTCAGCGTGTTTTTGCCACGTCCGCCATCCAGCAGGGCGTCGGCGTTACCGGCAACCAGGGTGTCATTGCCATCCCCGGTCACGATGTTGTGAATGCTCGACGGGTTCTTGATTGTCAACGCCGCACCGCCAATGCTGGCGACACCGGTTGACAGGTTGACCGAGGTATCTCCTGATACTGCTGCGGCGTTGATCGTGTTGCGACCGCCCGCGATCCCGTTGACCGAGTCATCCAGCACCGCACGGTTGGCATGGCCAAGCACCGATTTGAGGTATTCATCGGTGTAGTAGTAGGTGTCATCGGCTGTCGCCTTGCTGCCGTACAGACGCAGCGACCAGCTATTGAGCGTGACCGGAAGACCGGATGTCGAGTCGGTCACCTGCAGTACCCAGTTGCCCGCTGAGTGCTCGCCGAAATCATGCGTGGACATGAAGGTGTACTTGAACGAACCCGATTGGGTGCTGCCGACGTCGGTTGCGCTGGCGCCAGGCGTGCCTTCCGGGACCTTGCCCTGACGATTGAGCAGAATACTTTGTGTGCCATCCGGTGAAATCAGCTTCAGCGTCAGATCGCCGAGACGACCGACCTGAGCATCGAAGTCGATTTCGACGTGCTCGACGTTCAATCCTGCATTCATTGCGATGGACGATGTCATTGTCGCGCCCGCTGCGACGGATTTGCCCAGGACGCCGCTGGACGCGCTGTACACATATTCGTTGGCACCGGTGCTCTGGGTCATCCAGGCCTCGGCCAGACGCACGGCGGCTCGTGCGTCGACTTCACCGAAACCGTAGTCATTGCTGGTGTGCATACCGCCACCGTTCCAGCCATGGGCCGTGTTATCGCTCCATTGCGTGGAAGGGTCGTTGATCTTGTGCGCCGACAGCGCGAGGATCTGCTGTACATCGCGATAACCCAGGTTCGGGTTGGCTTCAAGCATCAAGGCAACTACACCGGAGACAATCGGTGCCGCAAAACTTGTGCCCTGCATGCTTGAGTAGTCGTTGCCGAACGTAGAGCCGCGCTCGGTTTCCAGCATGTGGCTGGTGGAGACGACGTTGCTGCCCGGTGCCGATACCAGCAAGCTGGCGCCTGGATTGGAGAACGGTGATGAGCCGATCTGCAAGGTCGACAAATCGCCTTGGGCGTTGATCGCGCCGACCTCTACCGAAAAGCGATTGTTGTTGGTCAGCGAGCCTTGGGCGTTGCCACCCGTGGCACGACTGTTGCCACCCGCCGCGACGATGATCGTGCCGAGGCCACCCCGACCGTTATTCGCCGCGTACTGTGCATTCATGCTCAAGGCAGCGGCGGTGGTGAACTTTCCGTCCTGATAGCTGCTGAGCGCGAAGTCATTCGTGAAGCCCCAGCTATTGTTGGCAATGTCGAAACTGACCATGTGCCCAAGTCCGGTCAGGTCATCGCCCTTGCCGGCCAGGTAGTAGCCGCCCAGTTTTGCGTCATAAGCAACGCCCACACCTCCGATGCCGTTCTTCGCACCGACCATCACGCCGGCAACCATCGTAGCGTGGTTGGATACCAGTCTCGGCAGGGTACCGTTGGTGTTTTGCGTTTGCAGCCAGGCCTGGTCAATGTTCGGTGCCAGATCCGGGTGCTTGACATCGAAGATTTCCGGTGCAATGGCAAACTCGCCGCCCGGTTCGAATTGCCCGATACGCACGCCCTTGCCGGTGTAATCATTCCAGACTGGCAGCACGTTGGTATCGCTCAGGTACCACTCCTGCGCAGCTAGAGGATCCAGCGGCACTTCCGGAGTCAGCAGCGTCACTCCGGCGCGCATCGGGGCGGTCTGACCGCTGCCCAGATCGACAACGGACGCTGACAGGTTGCCGGCTACATCCGCTACACCGTACTTGAAACTGATCAGACCGGTGTAATGAGCATCAGGTGTAAACAGTACATCGCCTTGGGCGGTCAGGCTGACAGTGCCGCCCACCGCATCACCGACGTTGGCAATGTGCAATACACCTTGGCTGTTGAGGCGTTGATCATTGGCCAGCAGGGCATCAGCACTGATCAAATGCGCCTGGGTGCGATCGAATACCTTGCCGGCCTTGTCCAGCGTGAGCACGTCCGCCACTGGCATTGCGTTGGGGATCATCAGATCAACCGCGGAAATGTCCGAGAAGTTGAGCTTCTGGATATGGCTCAGCGTTACCGTTCCGTCGCGACCTGCGACCTTGTCCGCCACTTCATAACCGGTCGCGGTTCGGGTGATCCGATAGTCACCATGGTTACCATGCAATGTGACCAGATTGATTCCGCCGTCACCGTCGATGGTCGCGTTGCCATGGCCCACTTCGATGATGTCGTTGCCTGCACCGCCGTAGATCTTGTCGGCGCCGCCACCCGCATGAATGATACTGCCAGCTTGGGATGCATAAATGGTATCGCCCTGCGGTCCGGCGTAGATCACCGCTTTGCCGCTACCACCGATGATCGTGTTGTGGCCGGTACCACCGACCAGCACGTCGTCGCCCGCACCACCCATGAGCGTCGAATTGCCGGAACCGCCCTTGATGAAGGCGCTGCCGCTTCCGCCGCTGATGATGACGTCGTTGCCGCCGCCGCCTTCGGCGATAGTCAGCCCGGCACTGGCCATATTCAGGAACACGTCTTCAGTGCCGACGATAATGGCCGTATCCCGGCCGCCGTTGCCACGAATATTTCTGGCATCGTCAGAAGCGCTGATTACAAAAACATCATCGCCCTGACCGCCAATGTAGGCGTTACTGCCAGCACCTCCGACCAGCCAGCTACCATTCGGTGCGGCAATCAATGTGTCATCGCCGCTACCGCCGTACAGATTATTCACACTCAGCTTTGCCGCATCCAGGGTTTCACCCGTCGTGCTATGGCTGGCATAGGCAGTAGTAGTGCGGCTATTGATGCCGCTGGTGGTCGAAGTCACGAGTGTGCCGGTGCCTTGAGTGGTCACGGTATTGCTGACCGGGTCGCCAAGGAAGTCGACCGCCAGTGCTTCCTGGCTTTTGCCATTGATGGTGAACGAGCCGGTGGCCAGCACGCGATTACCATCACGCACCTCGGCCTGAATGGACGCCGCTGCGCGCACATTGATTTGAGTGATCCCCAGTTCCGCCAGGGTCTTGAGTTCACCGGCATCCACTTTTGCGTCATGGGTGCCGTCAACCCAGACCCGCAACTTGCTCCAGATAGGATCCTTCTGATCGATCACGCCGTCCTTGTTTGCATCCTCACTCGCCAGTGCCGCAAAGCCGTCCTTGAATCTGGTCTCCCCTGCAGCGCCATTGACGCCGACCTTGCCGCCGTAATACTCGGAAAACATTTGGCTGACGTCTGTGATCTGGCCACTGCCATCGTCAATTACCAGCATGCCAGTGGTGCGATCCGCCCAACCGCTGCGCTTCACCGTACCGCTGTGATCGGTATCGAACAGCACACCTTCACGAATATCTGTCATGTGTACGCCGTTACCGGTCAGGTCCAGCAACAGCGGATCGACGTAGGTGTTGTATGTCGACATCGCCGATAGACCGTTCAAGGTCACGGCACTGTGCAGGCTGAAGTCTGGCTTACTTGCGTCGGGGGCCGGGTAGAACTGCGACAGGTAGGTGTTGGGGCGAGCATTGGGGTCGAGTTGCATTTCACCCGGACGAACGCCGCCCGAGGCCAGACTGGACATTTGTGTGGAGGTAAAATCGGTTTTATTGAGGATCCCCTCAAGGGTGAAGATCTTGTTGGTCGCCGCGTTGCTGATATAGCCGTTGGCTGCGTCACGCGTCCGCTGGTTCTCCTGCTGTACCTGATGACTTGCCTGAGGATCAGGGTTGATTTCGATATTAAGCAGGCTCGGAGGCGGGGCCCATGCAGGTCCGCCCTGATCAATGAGAGTTTGGCCCTCACGATCAGGGTGAATGATCGACATCCCGGATTTTATCGAAATGACATTTGGCTCGTTGTTCCACCATTCGCCTTCCGTCTTGATTTTTTCACCGCCAGCCCGGAAAGACTTGTACAGGTTATAAAGACCGCCACCACCAATGACTTCAATTTCTTTAAGTCCCAGTACGGTTGAAATCAACCCGAAGTTGAAGGATGCAGCATTGGTGAAACTGGGAACAAAGTCGGCACCTGTTGTATGTGAAGCACCGTTATAAGAGCGTTGCAGATCACCTATGCCACTTTGTCTGAATGTTTCATAAACGTTTTCGTAGAGAACACGCCGAGTGCTGAACGTCGAGGCGTCGTATTCCTCTCTGACTTTTTTGAAGTGCTCTATCGAAGCTTGCATATCATAATCCGCCGGCACCATAAATGGTTGGTCGGTCTGTGGATCGATAACATAATTGCCTGCGCCGTCGTTTAACCATTTTGCTGCAACGAGTTTTCCATCTTTGGTCTGGACAGAAAAGTCGTCCTTGCCAAATTGGCCCTGCATCAACGTCAGTTTAGCCACTTGCATTCCTTACTATGAAAAACCTCTTGTAAATTCAAGAGGAGACTTTGGAAATTCCTTTCCTAGCGATAGGCAGAAAATTTGACCTGTACTTGCCCGGATGCGTCAGAGGCACGCAGCGATACATCACGGCTCAAGACACGAGTTGCGCCAATGGCGATATCGATTCGAAGATCGCTGTCCGATCGCCACTTAACCTTCGGCGAAGCATCGTTATTGAAGAAAACGTCACACTCTCCTGAGTAGACCTCATACTCAGTGTGTGTCATGACTTCGTCGATGGTTTGCAGGCTGTTGAAGACAAAAACAGTATCCGAGCAGAAGGGTGCAATGGCGCCACCCCCGGTTCGCGTGACATGGGCAGCCGTATACTTTCCATTAGGCGAAAGATACATCGTCTTTGTAACTTCATCTTCGCTGTCTGGGCTTAGTGATAACAGCGCGACAGCTGCATACTTAATAAGTGTCAGTGCACCAAAAGTTGCCAATATGAATTTGAACCAGCGAATAGCTTTCAAGTGAATCACTCTGATGGAAGTAAGACTTTCGATAGGATTAGCGTTGACAGTGGTGTCTTTTCGGAGAGGCGTCGTTTCCCTGCAACACGTTTGCTCCCGGTCGGCAGCAGTCAACGTTCACGCAAACTCTCGTCCATGTGCTGTTGCAAGGGGCTGAGGAAGTACTCGATCACACGTCGTTGATCGGTCTTCACCTCCGCCGTCACAGACATCCCCGGTGACAGTGCTATGTGTTGGCCGTTGATCATCAGGTGATCGGTTTTCAGGCGGATACGGCTGCTATAAATCAACCCGCGCTTTTCGTCTTCGATGGCGTCGTTGGAGACGCTGACGACTTCACCTGCAACAGTGCCATATTTGGTGAAAGTGAACGTTTCGACTTTGACCGTGACCGGTTGGCCGGCATGGATAAAGCCGACGTCCTTGTTCTCCAGCATTGCCTCCACTTCCACCGGCTGGTCGGCCGGGACGATGACCATCAGTGGCTGGGCGGGGGTGACCACGCCACCGACGGTGTGGATCATCAGTTGCTGAACGGTGCCATCCACTGGAGCAGTGAGGCTGGTAAGGGTTTCCTGGTACCGGGCCTTGGCCAATTCCTCGACCAGCCCCGCCGCTTTCTGGTTGGCCTGCTGTTGCAGGTCGAGCATGGCCCGGCGGTTCTGTGCGACGACACCTTCGCGTCGGCGTCGTGCTTCACTCTGCGCGGCTGTGGACTGTAGGACGCTGGCCTGCTGCACGCTCAGCTGACGTTGCAGGTCGAGTCGCGCCTGCTCTTTTTCAAGGTACTCGTGGCGGGCAACATACTGCTGTGCCAGTAGATGTTGATAGTCTTCGGCCAATTGAGTAGCGATTGGCACGGTTTGCCGAAGGCTGGCAACTTGGGCCTCGGCTGACTGAATTTCCGCGTTGCGCTGCTGGATTTCCGCGTCTACCAGTTCCAGACTGCTGCGGTACTCCTGATATTGCCCTTGTAACCAGCGCTGCGCGCTGCGTACCTGCTGCGGGTCCGCGTCGGTGATTGCGCCGATCAGTGAAGCCGGAGGCTTTTGCTGATTGATCGCTTCAAGCATCGCCGTACTGCGAGCACCATCGATTCGGACCGCGAGCAATTCGCTGCGAATACGTCTGACATCAGCGTCGGCTGCCGTCGGGTCGAGTTCGATCAATAACTCACCTGCTTTCACCGCCTGACCGTCACTGACATGGATGGCCCTGACCACTGCCGTTTCACTGGGTTGAATCAGCTTGGTCTTGCCACTCGGCACGATCTTGCCGGGCGCTACCGCCACCACTTCGATCTTGCCCAGGCACGCCCACAGCAGTGCCATAACCGCGAAGCCCATGATGATCCAGACGAAAATTCTGGGTGCCGGATGCACTGGGGTGTCCTGCAACTCCAATGCGGCTGGCAGAAACTGCACTTCATGGGGCAGGCGTTGCACGCTGTCCATCTGTTTGCGGTGGCGCCAGGATTCACGCCAGGCATGGCGATACCGCTGCATTAACGAAGGCGTTGCGCTCATGGGAAATCGGTCCTTGAATCCGGGATGCATTCAGTAGCGCCGCGCCTTCAGGCCGGCGCGGCGGCTCTATCAAAAACAGGTTAGTGAGGTCGGCTTCAGCTTTGTTGCATGCGGTGTAACCGCGAGTAATGCCCGGCCTGATGAACCAGTAATTCGATATGGCTGCCCTGCTCGACGATTTGCCCGCGATCAACCACCAGAATTCGGTTGGCATCGCGCACCGCCGACAACCGATGCGCGATGATAATGACGGTGCGTCCAGCACAAATGCTCTGCATGTTCTGCTGAATAATACGTTCGGACTCGTAGTCGAGAGCGCTGGTAGCTTCATCGAAAATCAGAATGCGCGGGTTGCCGATCAGGGCGCGCGCGATGGCCACCCGTTGCCGCTGACCACCGGACAGCGAGGTGCCGTGTTCACCGACCATGGTGTCATAGCCTTCGGGCAGTTCCAGGATGAACTCATGTGCGCCGGCCATCTTCGCTGCATGCATCACAGCCTCGAGTGGTGTACCTGGATCGCTCAGTGCGATGTTCTCGCGGATGCTTCGGTTGAACAGCATGTTGTCCTGCAACACGACTCCGATCTGCCGACGCAATGACGACACGTCCGCCAGCGCCAAGTCCATGCCGTCGACCAGCACGCGACCGCGTTCAGGGACATACAGGCGCTGCAGCAAGCGTGTCAGGGTGCTTTTTCCTGAACCGGAACGTCCCACCACACCGATTACTTCACCCGCCGCAATTTGTAGACTGACGCCGCGCAGAATTTCCGAACCGTCGGCGCGATAGCGAAAATGTACCTGGTCGAACTCGATCGCCCCCTTGAGTGCCGGTAAAGCGCTACGGGTCGCCTGAGACAGTTCGGTACGGGTATTAAGAATATCGCCCAGACGCTGAACTGAAACGCCGGTTTGCTGGAAACTGGTCCACAGTTGCGCTAGCCGCATGATGGGCCCGCTGACACGGCCCGCGAGCATGTTGAAGGCGATCAGTTCGCCCACCGATAAATGCCCGTCGATCACTAGTCGAGCACCCAGCCACAAGGTCGCGACGGTAACCAGCTTTCCGATCAGGGATACGCTTTCATTTGCGATGTTGGACAGTGTCTGGGTGTTGAAGCCCGCGGCGATGTAGGCCGCTATCTGATTGTCCCATTTGCGGATGACCTGAGGTTCGACGGCCATGGACTTTACGGTATCGATACCGTTCACAGTCTCTACCAGAAACGCCTGGTTCTCGGCGCCACGAGTGAAGCTTTCCTGCAGTCGTGCGCGCAGCAGGGGCGTGACGAACAGTGAGACCAGCACATACAAAGGTAGTGACAAAAGCACGATCAATGTCAGCCAGCCGCTGTAGTAGAACATCACAAGAACGAACACCACGGAGAACAGCACGTCCAGTAACAGAGTGATGGCATTTCCAGTCAGAAAACTGCGAATGTTTTCCAGTTCGCGCACCCGGGCTACCGAGTCGCCTACTCGTCGTGCCTGGAAATAGGCCAGCGGCAGGTTGATCAGATGCCGGAACAGACGTGACCCCAGCTCCACATCGATGCGGCTGGCGGTGTGGGCGAATACATAGCTGCGTAACCCACTCAGAGCTGACTCGAACAGCATGATCCCCAAAAGCCCGGCAGCGATCACGTCGAGGGTGGTAAGACCGTGGTGCACCAGCACTTTGTCCATCACCACCTGGAAAAATAATGGAGTGACCAGTGCAAACAGTTGCAAGGCGAAGGAGACCAACAGCACTTCGCCGAGTAGCTTGCGATATTTGACGATGGCCGGAATAAACCAAGTGAAGTCGAAGCGCGAGGTTTCACCGGACTGTCCCGACTCGGCGCGCACCAGCAACAATTGCCCGCTCCAGAGTGCGGCCAAGGCTTCGAAGCTGATGACTTGCGGACGCTCGGCGCGGGGGGCCTGAATCAGTGCCTTGCCCTGATCGAGTTTGGCGATGATGAAGAATGATCCATCGCGGTCGACCGCAATCGCCGGCAGTGGTGTGCGATCGAGACGGGCGACGGTAGTGGTGACAGATTTGGCCTTAAGGCCAAGTTTTCGCGCAGCGAGCAATAACTCACGTTGAGTGAACAGTTCGTTCGTTGGTGCGAATTCGTGAGCCAGTTGCTCGGCGGATGCGGACACCGAATGAAACCTGGCGAGCATCACCAGACACACAAGACCGGTGTCCAGCGCAGGCGACTCGTCGCCTCTTCCTTGATTACTCATAAGCTTCCATGCATCCCGCATTACGACAGTAAATTGCTAACCCTTTCAAAAGGTTAAATCAATTCTGACACAATTAGTATCAATATGATGGCGTGCATAGGAGATTTTCTTTCACTACCGCTTTGAAGTGGCCCTCACATCATGTTGCGCTCTTGCGGCGGCAGGAAGTCACGATCAGCGTCGTAGTCTTTATTCAAGTACAGGGCCAGATCGTGCAGGTCTGTGGGGCTCAGCATCCCGGCCGCCTGTTTGAGTTTCAACGTATCGATAATGTAGTCGTAGCGTGCATTGTTGTACTCACGTACGGCAGCGTATAGCTGACGCTCGGCGTTTAGCACATCCGCAGTATTCCGCGAGCCCAAGTCCCGTCCTGCCTGATTGGCCTTCACCGATGCCTGACCCGAGCGAATGGTTTGCCGACGTGCAATTACCTGTTCGATATCGGAATTGACCGCCCGATAAAAATTGCGGGTGTCCTGCACCACCTCACGGCGGCGGTCTTCGCGCTCGTCTTCACTTTGTGCCAGCCGCTCGGTAGCTTCGCGTACCTGTGAGCGGGTCATGCCTCCGCTATACAGAGGAATGTTCAACTCGATGCCAATGCTGCCTTGTGCCACATTGCCGCGATAGCCATCGCGGCCGAAATCGGTCGGGTTGCTGTAGCCGAAACCATCGTTGTCACCCTTGCGCCAGGACGCTACCGCATCGACAGTTGGCGCAAATCCGGCCTTGCGCTGGCGGTTGGTCTGCTCGGCGGCGATCACCGCATATTGACTGGCCTGTAACGCCAGGTTCTGCTTAACCGCGTGGCTGACCCAAGCGTTGGCATCGCAAGGGGCCGGAAGCGCCACGGGTAGCTGATGTTCAATTCCTTCGATAGCCGAGTAATCCTGATTTGTCAGGCGAGACAGTCCTTCATAGGCATCGTCGACCTTGCGCTGAGCAAGTCTTCGATTGGCGCTTGCGTTGTCGTAGGCTGCTTGTGCATCCAGTACATCAGTGATACTCGACGCACCGTTGTCCAGCCGTGCCTGAGCTTGTTGCTGTTGGCGTTTGAGTGCCGCTTCCTCTGCTTTGGATGCAGCCAGCAAGTCTAGAGCGCGCAAAGTCTCGAAGTAGTTCTTCGCGGTGTTTAAAATCAGTTGTTGCTCTTTGGCCTCCAGCTCCAGCTCGGCTTGAGAGGTGCTGGCGTGCGCGGCTTCGAGTTGGAACCAACGATCGGCGCGAAACAGCGGTTGATTGAGATTTGCTTGAAACACCGAATTACTACGGGTGCGGGTCAGGCCCGGTTCATCCCGTTGCAGTCGTACTGACTCCACTGTGCTGCCGGCATTCAGCGTGGGCAGTAAACCGGCCCTAGCTTGTGGAATACTTTCACGCTTGGCGAGATAGTCATGGCGCGCGGCAGACAGTTGTGCGTCGTGCTGGACTGCTTGTCTGTAGACGTCCAGCAAACTGGCGCGATTATTATCGGCAACGGCGTTGGGCGTGATGATCACAAGCGCAAGGGTGAACAGAGGAGCGATCAAGCGGGGGAGGTCAGTCATAACTATCCATGTCGAATTGCAAAAGCGTTTCAGCCGAGCTGAAAAGGCGCGAATCCTACGCGTGCTGTTGCGCCTCAACAAGCGGATTTGTAGCCACTTGCCATCATTTGCGTTAGATCAATCGATAGCATTCGTGATGAATTTCAGGCACAAAAAAAGACGTCCATGGACGTCTTTTTTCGTTGAGTTTGGTGGAGCCGGGGGGATTTGAACCCCCGTCCGCCAGTGCTCCGCTGTCGGTACTACATGCGTAGCCGTGTCTATTAAGTTAACCCTCAGCGACCCGACGGGCAGGGTGCTTTGGGCGAGTTGTGTAAGTTTTAGCCGCTTCGTCCACAACGTACTGCACGGCGATTCTGTTCTATATGACAATCACTTCGGGTTTACAGACATCCCCTGATGATTGCTGGGCCCGAAGGCACCAGGAGTGCATGTCAGCTGCAATTAAGCAGCGAGAGCAGCACCGTATTGGTCGTCATTGGCAACTATAAGAAGTTGCAACAGTGGATTTACGACTTCTGTTACCAAGTCGGCATGCACCTAAAGTTTCGTCACCGGCGTCGAATCCTAATCGGCCCCGAACTCATTGCCTCGTACATCAGCTGAGGCAACAAGCCTGCGCAGTGTACGCCAAACGGCCCCCGAGGCCAACCCGAAGGTTGGCCGGGGCGTGAATCAGTTGTTGGTACCGGTGGATTTACGCAGTTCCACGATGGTTTGCGAGGTTTCCGCAATGCAGTCGTCGATTTTACCTTGGGCCTTGAGCGCTTTGGCTTTGGCAACACTGGTTTCAGCGCGCTGAGTCAGTTCTGGATTCGTAGACAGCTGCCCTTTGGCATTGTCGATGGTCTGGATATTGGCATCGCACAGGTCGGCAGGCTTGTCGGCGGCGAACGAGGTGGAGGCCAGCATCGAGGCAGTAACGAACAGACCTAACAGTACAGAACGTTTCATGTGTATCTCCTTGAACTGAGGGATCCAGACTTCGCTGGCCGTCAGGACGGGCAACCGGATGGAGGAAAAGCCCCGTTTAATGGGGCTTGTTCTGTGGACTACGATCGCGCACAAGGGTTCTATTTTTCTTCAGCAGGCCTTGGCGCGGGTCACCCGATCCACCAGATAGACCAGTCCGTGATAGTCGATGCCACCGTGTTGCGTCAGGCCGATCTCACAGGTGCGGCTGGTGGAAATCCCCTCGCTGCAGTGCTGCACCGCGTCCTTGAGGGTGCGCAGCGAATGGCTGTTCAGCTCCGGTGTGGTGAAGCCCTTGTCGCCGGCAAACCCGCAACAATGAATGCCTTCCGGGATCACTACGGTCTTGCTGCATTTGCGCGCGAGATCGATCAACGCCTGGCTTTCGCCCAGATGCTGTGTGCTGCAGGTCACGTGGACGGCAATCGGTGCTTCTTGCGGGGTGAACTTCAGACGATCGAGAAGATGCGTACGGATGAAGCGCACCGGGTCGTACAGATCCAGGCGCACATCTCCCACGTCCTGCACCAGGCGCAAGGTGCACGGGCTGGTGTCGCAATAGATCGGATCGAGCCCGCCACGGCTGGCATGGAGGAGGGCGCTGATCAGTTCCTGGCGTTTGTGTTCGGCCTGTTCGGCGTAGCCTTTGGAGGCAAACGGCTGACCGCAGCAGAGGTTGTCCTGATTGTCCGGGAAGACTACTTGGTAACCGGCCTTTTCCAGCAGGCCACGGGTCTTGTCGTACAGCGACATCTGCTCCTTATCGCCGGCTGCCGGGCCCATCACCCGTGAAACGCAGGCGGCCAGATAGACCACGCGCGGCCGTTCGTCCGACACGCTCGGGCTGAAGCGAATGGCTTTTTCCGGTTGCGGCATTGCGTTGGTCCACAACGGCACCTGGCCTTTGGACAAGCGCGTCAGCGTCGCCGAAAGCTTGGCCAGACGCGGTGCGCCGAGCAGCATCCGTGCGCCGTTTGCCACGTGCAGGGTGAAGCGTGCGCCTTGCAGGGTCTTGGCGAAATTTCCTTCGATCCAGTCGGCGGTTTTCTGATGCGTGGCATTACGGGCGCGGAGCTTTTTCACCAGTTCGCCGGTATTGATGCCTACGGGGCAACGCTGCGCGCACAATCCGGTCGCGGCGCAGGTTTCGATGCCTTGGTATTCGTAGGCTTGTTCCAGCTCGGTGGTGTCAACGCCGGCGCGTTTTTTCGCCTGAATGTCACGCCAGATCACGATGCGCTGACGCGGGCTGAGGGTCAGGCCCTTCGACGGACAGACCGGTTCGCAGAAGCCGCACTCGATGCATTTATCGACAATCTCGTCAGCCGCCGGTAGCGGCTTGAGGTGCTTGAGGTGGATCTGCGGATCTTCGCTGAGCACCACGTCCGGGTTGAGGATGCCGCTCGGGTCGAGCAGACGTTTAAGCTGCCACATCAACTGATACGCATCGCTGCCCCACTCCAGCTCAACGAACGGCGCCATGTTGCGCCCGGTGCCGTGTTCGGCCTTCAGCGAACCGCCGAACTCCACCGCCACCAGTTGCGCCACGTCGTCCATGAACGCCTGATAGCGTGCGACTTCTTCCGGACTGTTGAAGCCTTGGGTGAAGACGAAGTGCAGATTGCCTTCCAGTGCGTGTCCGAAAAGGATCGCTTCGTCGTAGGCGTGTTTGTCGAACAGCGCAATCAGGCGATTGACGCCGATAGCCAGTTGCTCGACCGGGAAGGTCACGTCTTCGATGATCACCGTGGTGCCGGTTTTGCGCACCGCGCCGACGGCGGGGAAGGTGTCCTTGCGGATGGCCCAGAGTTTGGCGTTCTCGGCCGGGTCTTCGGTGAAGTCGACCTGTTTTTCCACCGGGAAACTGGTCAGCGAAGCCATGATCTGCGCCAGCTGTTCCTGCAGCAAAGTGGAAGAGGCGGCGCGGGATTCGATCAGCAGCGCGCAGGCATTGTTCGACAGGTGTTGTACGAAATCCGGCATGCCCGGTTTGTCCTGCACCGAACGCAGACTGCGTCGATCGAGGAGTTCCACCGCCGACACCGGTTGGCTTTTCAGTACGGTGACCGCGTTGCAGCAGGTTTCCACATCCGGGAACACAATCAGCGCCGAGGCCTTGTTCGGGTGGTCGATCACCGTGTCGTAGGTCACCGCACTGATGAAGCCGAGCGTGCCTTCGGAGCCGACCAGCAGGTGGCTCAAGATATCCACAGGCTCGTCGAAATCCACCAGGGCATTGAGTGACAGGCCGGTGGTATTTTTCAGACGGTATTTGTGGCGAATTCTCGCCGCCAGTTCGGCATTGGCGCGGGTCTCACGGCCCAATGTCGCCAGGCGCTCCAGCAGATCGCCGTGGCTGGCGCGAAACGCGGCGACACTGGCGGCGTCTTCGGTATCGAGGCGCGTGCCGTCGGCAAGAACCAGACGAATCCCGGCCAAGGTGTGATAGGTGTTTTGCGCGGTGCCGCAGCACATGCCGCTGGCGTTGTTGGCGACGATGCCGCCGATTTTGCAGGCGTTGATCGATGCCGGATCCGGGCCGATCTTGCGCCCGAACGGTGCCAGCCACGCGTTGGCCTGCGCGCCGATCACCCCGGGTTGCAGGCGAATCTGCATGCCTTGGCCGCGAATCTCGCGAGCGTTCCAGTTATCCCCCAGCACAATCAGCACCGAATCGCTGATCGCCTGCCCGGACAAACTGGTGCCAGCGGCGCGAAAGGTCACTGGGACTCGATCGCGCTGGGCCAGTTTCAGCAGCGCCACCACTTCGTCTTCGGACTCGACGCGGATCACCAGTTTGGGAATCAGCCGATAAAAACTGGCGTCGGTGCCGAAGGCCAAGGTCGACAGCGGATCGTCGAAGCGGCGCTCCGCTGGGATCAGTTGCTGCGCATCGCGCAGAAAATTCACCGGAAGCGTCATTGGTCCTCCAGGATCAGCACCACAAGGTCTTTCGGGCCGTGGGCGCCGTAGGCCAGCACTTGTTCGATGTCGGCAGTTTTAGACGGGCCGGACACCAGCAGCGCGTTGGTCGGCATGCCTTGGGCCCACTCGAATTCCTGTTGCACCTGATAGAAGTTGTCGCGGATTTCGCTGGCCTTGAGCAGGGCGAAATGCACCGGTGGCACCAGACTCATCAGTCGCGGTTCTTCACGGGTTGGCCAAAGGATCAGGCTACCGGTCGCGGCGATGGCGCCGAGGGTGCCGGTAAGGCTGGCCGGGGTGTCGTTGAACAGCTCGGCTTTCCATTCTTCCATCGGCCGGTTGTAGGACTTAAGCGTCGGCAGATCAGGATTGTTCGCCCAGTGTTGTGTGATGCGCTGCCCGTGGGGTGTAGTCGGTGCGATCAGCAGGCTCGGTAGCTGACGGTCACGCAGCAATTGCGCGAGCAGCGCCGGCCAGTCTGCGCCGGTAGTCAGATGGATCTCGGTGTGCACCGCTTCCATCAGTTTGCGCAGTTGCGGGATACGTTGCTCGGCGCTGTAGGTGTAAGGCTGCGTCACCAGATCGACGTCGAAGTCGTCGGCAATCGGTGTGGCGCCGGTCAGACTTTTCCGTAGCTTGGCGAGGATATTTTGCTTGGCGCTCATCAGCGGTCTCCCTGTTTGGCCAGATGCTCGCGGGCCATGTCATGCAGTGAGCGGGCGGCGGGTTTGGGTGCGCTGTGGTTTTGCGTCCATGGGCCGATATCGCTCGGGGTCAGGGCGCGCAGGCGCGTGGCGAAGAATCCGAACAACCGATACAGCGTCGGCGAGCTGTTGAGTTTCGCCCAGGCGTTCCAGATAAAGCGTTCCTTGCGCGAATACTTGCTGCCCTGGCCGCGCATCACTTGATGCGGACTGTCCGGGGCTTTGACGTTCTCTTCGCGTAGGCGTCGCAGCAGAGCGGGGATCGGAATTTTTACCGGGCACACTTCGCCGCAGGCGCCGCACAGCGACGAAGCGCTCGGATGATCCGGGACTTTCGCCAGACCGACCATGTGCGGGGTGATGATTTTGCCGATCGGTCCCGGGTAAACCTCGCCATAGGTGTGACCACCGACGCGGGTGTAGACCGGGCAATGGTTCATGCAGGCGCCGCAGCGGATGCAGTTCAGGGTCTGGCGCAGCTCGCTGTCGGCAAAGGCCTGGCTGCGACCGTTGTCGAGCAGGACCAGGTGCACTTCCTGTGGGCCGTCGAGTTCATGTTCCTTGCGCGGGCCGGAGATCATGTTGACGTAAGTGGTGATCGGAATGCCCAGCGCCGAGCGGGTCAGCAGCGATAGCAGCGGCACCACGTCGCGCAGGTTTTCCACAACCTTTTCGATGCCGGTGACGGCGATGTGCACCGGCGGCACGGTGGTGGTCATGCGACCGTTGCCTTCGTTTTCCACCAGTAGCAGGGTGCCGGTCTCGGCCACGGCGAAGTTGACGCCGGAAACGCCGATGTCCGCTTCGAAGAATTTCTGCCGCAGGACCCTGCGACCGATCTGAATGAGTTGGTCAACGTCCTTGGTGTACTCCACGCCAAGTTTGTCGTGGAACAAGGACGCGACCTGACCGGCATTCTTGTGGATCGCCGGCATAATGATGTGTGAAGGCTTCTCGTGGTCGAGCTGGACGATGTATTCCCCCATGTCGGACTCCAGGCATTCAACACCTTGAGCCTCGAGGAAATGGTTCATCTCCATCTCTTCGCTGACCATCGATTTGCCCTTGATCACTTGCCGCGCCTCGTGAGCGCGGATGATCGAAAGGACGATGCCATTGGCTTCGTCCACCGTTTCCGCCCAGTGCACTGTCACACCGTTGCGGGTCAGGTTCTGTTCCAGTTGCTCGAGCAGGTCGGGCAACTTGGAGAGCGCACGCGCCCTGATCGAGTTGCCCAGGGCGCGCAAATGTTCTCTTTCGTGGGCATCGCTGAAAGCCGCTGCCCGCTTGGTCATCAGTGAATCCATCGCAGTGCGGAAGTTGTTCCGTAGCTGCTGATCGCCCAAGGCGTTGTGCGCCCGGGTGCGGAAGTCTTCTTCTACGGCGACCGTAGGAATAATCGTCGAGGTGCTCATTTCGCACCTCCGGTTCGTTGCCAGAGGAAGCTCGCCAGGTGTTGCCCGCGCAGTGCTTCCTGCTGTTTTTCCAGCGAGCCGTTGATGTTCATCAAGCAGCCGCAGTCGGCACTCAACACCTGATGCGCGCCGGATTCCTTCAACGCTCGGGTCTTGTCAGCCACCATCGCGCCGGAAATGTCTGGCATACGGACGCTGAATGTCCCACCGAAGCCACAGCATTCGCTTTCGTGATCGTGGTTGACCCGTTCCACGTTGCTCAACTGCGCCAACAACTCGCGGCCGTGCAGGTGGGTGTTCATCTCGCGGCGTGCCGAACACGAGGTGTGCAGCGCGACTTTGACCGGCTCGCCGCTGTCCTTGAGCTGCACCTTGCAGACGAACAGCAGGAACTCGGCCAGCTCATAGGTGCGGGCCGCGAGGGCCTGCACCTGTTTCAACGTTTCCGGCTCGTCCTTGAACAAGTCGGCGTAATGTTCGCGCAGCATGCCCGCGCAGGAACCCGATGGCACCACCACCGGATAGCCCCCGGCAAACAACGCCAGTTGCGAGCGCGCGACCGTCCGCGCCTGCTCGGTGTAACCCGAGGTGTAGGCCGGTTGCCCGCAGCAGCTCTGCCCCTGCGGGTACTCGACGCGGATGCCTTCGCGCTCCAGCAAGTGGATCGCGTCCATCCCGGCTTCGGGGTAGAACAGATCGACCACGCAGGTTCCGAACAGGTAGACCCGCGACGGTTTCTCGCTGGGGTATTGCCGAGGTTCGGGCAGTGGCGGTGCAACGCGGGTGGCGTTGGGCACAGCGTTGTAAAAAAGCTCGCTCATCAGGCGTGTCTCCGGGTGGGCCCGGTTATCCGTCTGTGGCGGCTGCTGAATATAGACAGCATTGCTTTCAGCAGCCTTACAGACCGGGTGGTGAATTGCTGACGCCGGAATCACCAGCCGGCGTCGGTTATTTCCGTGTTGCTTGTAGGCTTCTTCCAGCTTTAGTGCACCAGCATGCCGGTAAACCAGTAGGCCTGGGCCAGGGTAATCAAGCCGACAATCGTCGCAAAGAATAGGCTGTGCTTGAGGGTGAAGCGGAACAGATCCGATTCCTTGCCCACCAGGCCGGTCGCGGCGCAGGCCACGGCGATCGATTGTGGCGAGATCATTTTGCCGGTCACGCCGCCGCTGGTATTGGCGGCTACCAACAAGGTGTCATTGACGCCGATCTGGTGCGCGGTGGTCGCTTGCAGCGAACTGAACAGGGCGTTCGACGAAGTATCGGAGCCGGTCAGGAACACACCGAGCCAGCCGAGGAACGGTGAGAAGAACGGGAAGGCTGCGCCGGTTGCGGCCAATACCAGAGCCATGGTCGAAGACATCCCCGAGTAGTTGGTGACGAAGGCGAAGGCCAGCACCATGCCGATCGACAGGATTGGCCAGCGCAGTTCGTAGAAGGTCTCTCTCAAAGTGGTCAGACCAGTTTTGAAGTTGATCTTCAGCACCAGCATCGAGACCAGCGCCGAGAAGAAAATTGCTGTACCGGTTGCGGAAATCGGATCGAGTTTGAACACCGCAGGAATCGCAGTGGGGGTGGCGACGATCGGCGCGGTCTTGATCACCAGTTGATCAAGGTGCGGGATGGCGAAGTTGAATACCCAGGCGTACATCGATCCGCCGGCGGCGAACATGGCTTTAAAGGGTTTGAGGGTCCAGATGGTCACCAGCACGGTGAGGATCAGGAACGGCGACCACGCCTTGAAAATTTCCCCAAGACTGTAGGGCGAAGCCACGGTGGTGCGCTTCTGGCCGAAACCGCCGACGCTGGCGGTCACCGCCGTGCTCGAGGTGGCGCCGGCGATCTGTGCACCGGCGGTGCGTTTTGGTTGCCAGACTTTTAGGAACAAGGTCAGGGCGATCAGGCTGGCCAGGGCAGAAGTGATGTCCGGCAGTTCCGGGCCGATGAAGTTCGAGGTGAAGTACTGCGTCACGGCAAAGCTTAGGCCGGCAACCAGCGCAGCGGGCCAGGTTTCGTGCACGCCGCGCAGGCCGTCCATCATGAACACCAGCCAGAACGGCACGAACAGCGACAGCAGTGGCAGTTGGCGGCCGGTCATGGCGCCGATCTTGAACGCGTCGATGCCGGTCACCTGGCCGGCCACAATGATCGGAATTCCCAGCGCGCCGAACGCTACCGGCGCGGTATTGGCAATCAGGCACAGGCCGGCGGCGTAGAGCGGGTTGAACCCGAGACCGACCAGCAGCGCAGCGGTGATCGCTACCGGCGCACCGAAACCGGCGGCGCCTTCCAGGAAGGCGCCGAAGCAGAAACCGATCAGCAATACCTGCAGGCGCTGGTCATCAGTGATCGACAGTACCGAACTGCGAATGACCTCGAACTGACCACTCTTGACCGTCAGTTTGTAGAGAAACACTGCCGCGACAATGATCCAGGCAATCGGCCACAGACCGTAGGCAAAGCCGTATCCAGCAGCGGCGAAGGCCATGTCGACCGGCATGTGGAAGGCGAAAATCGCCACGGCGATCGACAGGGCAAGCGTGATGCTGCCGGCCACATGCCCCTTGAGGCGGAACACCGCCAGAGCCAGAAAGAAGAAAACGATGGGGATGACGGCCGCGAGTGCGGAGACGCCGAGACTGCCGAGCGGGGTATAGAGCTGTTGCCAGGTTTGCATATGGGGTGGCCCCTAATTGTTGTTGGTCAGGCACTGTCAGCGTTCTTGGTTAATTGGTAATACCAATTTACAATCGCTGTTGGCTAGGGTAAAAGCCTTGATGTCGGTGTGTCAATTTGTCGCCCTGAAACTTTTGTCGAATAAGCGGTGCAGAGGGCATCTGATCCGGTCGGACGATTGCGCACTGACAGGTGTCGGCGCGGCGCCGATCGGCCAGAATAGAGAGCCCGGCGTGCGGTCGGGATCGTGGAGAGTTGAGTTATGGGGTTTGATCAGATTCGTCAGCGCCGTTTGTCTGACGATATTGTCGAGCGACTCGAGGGGATGATCCTCGAGGGCACGCTGAAGTCCGGTGAGCGGCTTCCGGCCGAGCGAACGTTGGCCGAGCAGTTCGGCGTATCGCGCCCGTCGCTGCGTGAAGCGATTCAGAAACTGGCGGCCAAGGGCTTGCTGGTCAGTCGCCAGGGTGGCGGTAACTATGTGGTGGATACGCTTGGCTCGACCTTCAGCGATCCTCTGCTATTGCTGCTTGAAAGCAACCCCGAAGCGCAGCGTGACTTGCTGGAATTTCGGCACACTCTGGAGGCATCGTGTGCCTATTACGCCGCATTGCGCGCCACGGATGTGGATCGTGAGCGTCTGACAGCAGCGTTCAACGAGCTGCAGGATTGCTACACGCGACATGACGAAGTGAGCCGGGCGGAAGAAGGGGCGGCGGATGCGAAGTTTCATCTGGCAATTGCCGAAGCCAGCCACAACGCGGTGCTGCTGCACACCATCCGCGGATTGTTCGATCTGCTCAAGCGCAACGTGGTGACCAACATCGGTGGCATGTACAAGCAGCGCACGGAAACCCGCGACATGCTGATCGCTCAGCATCGGGAACTGTATCTGGCGATTATCGAGGGGCGTGCGGAGCAGGCGCGCGAGGTTTCCAGTCGGCACATTCTGTATGTGCAGGAAGTGCTGGAAGAGGTGCGGCAGGAGGTTCAGCGCATGGCCCGGGCGGAGCGGCGCAAGGGGATGTGACGGCAATTCAGTTGTGGCAAGGGCGCTTGCTATCACTTGCTTGCGCAGCAGGCGCCCTCAGCTCTCGCCATTGTCTGTAAAGCGGGGGCCGCTACGCGCCCCAGCGGGAGCAAGCTCCCTCGCCACAGTATCAGGCAGAAGAAATTATTCTTCTTTGCCCTTGTTGCGCACGGCGCGCTGCAGCTCACGACCGGCGTCGCGTTCGCGCTCGGTGTCTCGCTTGTCGTATTCCTTCTTGCCCTTGCCCAGAGCGATCTCGCACTTGACCATGTGCTTGCTCCAGTAGAAGGACAGGCACACGCAGGCGTAGCCTTTCTGTTGCACGGCAGCGGCGAGTTTTTCCAGCTCGCGTTTGTTGAGCAGCAGTTTACGGGTGCGGGTCGGATCGGCGATGACGTGGGTGCTGGCGGTCATCAACGGTGTGATGTGACTGCCGAGCAACCAGGCTTCGCCGTCCTTGAGCAGGACGTAACTGTCGACCAGTTGCAGCTTGCTTGCCCGCAGACTTTTTACTTCCCAGCCGGCCAGGACCAGACCAGCCTCGAACCGATGTTCGATGAAGTAATCGTGTCGCGCCTTTTTGTTCTGCGCGATGGTCCCTGTTGGGTGTTTCTTCTGTTTAGCCATAGGGGCGGCATTATATGGAGATAAACGGTCCTCGGCTACGGTGATGCTGCGTGCTTGAGCAGGTTGAGTGAATCCCGGACAATGCGGCCTCTTTTTCTAACGCTTGGGCGTGATATTCGATGTCGACAGACAAGGTTTCTGTCCACGGCAGTTGGGCTAGCCGCTGGGTTTTCATATTCGCCGCGACCGGTTCGGCCGTGGGACTGGGCAGCATCTGGAAATTCCCCTACATGGTCGGGGTCTACGGTGGCGGCGCCTTCGTGCTGATGTTTCTGGCCTGCATCGCCCTGATCGGGATTCCGGTCATGCTGGCTGAAACCCTGATCGGCCGCCGCGCGCGGCAGAGTCCGGCAAACGCCCTGAAGGTGCTGGCGCTGGAAGCCGGGCACTCGGGCAAGTGGTCGTGGGGCGCATTTGCCGGGATGATCACGGCGCTGCTGATCCTGTCTTTCTATAGTGTGGTCGGCGGCTGGTCGCTGGATTACATCATCGACATGGGACGCGGGGACTTCCAGGGCGCTACGGCGGATCAGGTCGGCGCTTATTTCGGCAATGTCATCTCCGATCCCTGGCGCCTGACACTTTGGCACACAGTTTTCATGCTGTTGTCGGCCGTGGTGATCGCCAAAGGCGTGGTTGCCGGGCTGGAACGCAGTCTGCGCATCATGATGCCGCTGCTGTTTGTGATGGTGCTGGTGCTGCTTGGTTACAGCATGACCACCGGGCATTTCATGGAAGGCGTGCATTTCATGTTCGATTTCCACCCGGAAAAAGTCCTCGATGGCTTGCTGCCCGCCATGGGGCACGCGTTCTTTTCCCTGAGCGTGGGCGTCGGTTCGATCATGATCTACGGCGCTTACATGACCAAGGAGGCCTCGCTGTCCGGCACCGTAGTCGGTGTCGCGCTGCTCGACACCTTCGTTTCGCTGGTGGCCGGTCTGGCATTGTTTCCGATTGTGTTCGCCGGCGGTTTGAACCCCAGCGAAGGCCCGGGGCTGATGTTCGTAAGTCTGCCATTTGCCTTTGGTAACGTGGTTTTTGGCCAGTTGATGGGTGTGGTGTTCTTTGTCCTGGTAGCAATTGCCGCCTGGAGTTCGGCGATTTCCCTGCTCGAACCGATGGTTGCCTATCTGGTTGAACGCACGAAAATCAGCCGTGGCTGGGTGACTTTCTGGCTGGCCTTCATCTGCTGGTTCGTTGGTCTGGGGACGGTTTTCTCCTTCAATATCTGGAAGGAAGCCAAATTTTTCGTGAACGAAGGCGGGCTGTTCCATCTCTACCAATGGGGTGCGGCGGGCGGTCTGGACTTCTTCGGCGTGATCGATTTCTTCACCTCGCGGATCATGTTGCCGCTCGGTGGCCTGTGTTTTGTGCTGTTTGCCGGTTGGGTGATGGGGCGTGATGCGGTGCGTGACGAGTTGTCGATTCGTAACCCGGCGCTGTTTTCCCTGTCCTTGTTCTTGATGCGCTACGTGGCGCCTATCGGCATTCTTGTAGTGTTTGCCGCTCAGCTCTGGAAGTAACGCTTACATGACGACACATATTCAACGTTCGGCGTTGCTGCCATACCCGGCGCAATTCCTCTACGACCTGGTCAACGACGTCGCGCGTTACCCGGAATTCCTGCCATGGTGCTCGTCCGCCGAGGTGCTGGAGAGCTCGCCCGAGCACATGCGCGCCAGCGTTGGCGTGGCCAAGGGCGGTCTCAGTCAGCACTTCGTGACGCGCAATACGCTGGTGCCGGGGCAGTCGATCGAGATGAACCTGGAAGAAGGCCCGTTCAATCAGTTGCATGGCGTCTGGGTGTTCAAGGCGTTGAACGAGAAGGCCTGCAAGATCAGTCTCGACCTGTCTTTCGACTATGCCGGGCCGCTGGTGCGCGCGACACTCGGCCCGCTGTTCAATCAGGCGGCCAATACGCTGGTGGATGCTTTCTGCCAGCGTGCCAAGCAGATGCATGGTTGAGCCGGTGATCGAGATCGAGGTGGTGTATGCCGCCGTGGATCGTCAGATCCTGCGCACTTTGAGCGTCCCTGAAGGGGCGACAGTGCGTGAGGCGGTGCTCAAGTCAGGTATCGGCGATGAATTTCCAGAGCTGGACCTGAACGAATGTCCGCTGGGGATCTTCGGCAAGGTGGTGGCTGACCCACAGGTTCGCTTGATTCAGGCGGGGGATCGCATCGAGATCTACCGGCCGTTACTGGCGGATCCGAAAGAGGTTCGGCGCTTGCGGGCGGCCAAGGCTGCCGAAGCCAAGGCGCGAAATCAGTAGGACGAGCAAATCGCAGGCAATAAAAAACCCGGAAATTCCGGGTTTTTTATTGCCTCGCCCATTACTGCGGCGAGGTGTCCAGCGGCTCAGGCGTCGGAACCGGAACGGTTTCAACACCATCCACGTCCTTCTGGATCGAATCCAGCAAGGAGCCAGGTTTGGCTGGTTGTTCCGGCTTCGGCTTCTCGGCGTTTTCAGCAGGGGCGGTCACGCTGGTGCCACTGTCCTTGCCGAGAATGGCTTCGTCACGGCTCACGCCCGGCATGAAGTCACCGGACAGGCTGACAAGCTGGTCGTTAGAGTTGAAAATAACACTCATGCGTTCCTGTTGGCGTTCACCGCCACCAGGTTGCAGGCTGTACAGATAATCCCAGCGATCGGCATGGAACGTGTCGGTCAGCAGAGGGTTACCCATGATAAACCGTACTTGCCGACGGGTCATTCCCGGGCGTAACTGGTCTATCATGTCCTGCGTGACGACATTGCCCTGCTGGATGTCGATTTTGTAAACCCCGGGGAATGAACAACCGGCGAGTGCGAGCAGTCCCACAAAGGTGAAACTGGTTAGCAAGAGCTTGGTGTTTTGCATCGGTGGGCGACTTCCACTATCTTGGCTGGGACAACGTAAACGCCGATCATACCCGCATTAAGAGAAGCTGCGAAGCAGCATCGCGAGAAAGCTGACCATGGTTGAAAATAGCGAACTACGCAAAGCCGGCCTCAAAGTGACCCTGCCACGGGTCAAGATCCTGCAAATGCTCGACTCTACCGAGCAGCGTCACATGAGTGCCGAGGACGTCTACAAGGCGTTGATGGAAGCGGGCGAGGACGTCGGTCTGGCCACGGTTTACCGTGTTCTGACCCAGTTCGAAGCCGCTGGCCTCGTGGTCCGTCACAACTTCGACGGTGGCCACGCGGTATTCGAATTGGCCGACGGTGGCCACCACGACCATATGGTCAACGTGGAAACCGGTGAAGTCGTCGAATTCGTCAGTCCGGAAATCGAAAAGCTCCAGAAGGCAATTGCCGAGGAGCACGGTGTTGATCTGGTAGATCACAATCTGGTGCTGTACGTACGCAAGAAAAAGTAAGCATGTCGCGCGAATTTCAGGTTCGCGAAACGAACGAAGGCGACCCAAGGGTCGCCTTCGTGCTTTCTGCTGCTCTTAAACTTTTGCGGTGACCACCATTTTTTTCGCGTGAGCCAAAGATTCCTTGGTCAGGTCGATGCCGCCCAGCATCCGCGCCACTTCTTCTATACGATCGTTCTTGCTCAGCTTGGACACGGCGGTGTGAGTCGCCTGCTCGCCCCGTACCTTGTGCACGAATAAATGCTGATGACCCTGCGCCGCCACTTGCGGCAAGTGCGTCACGGTCAGCACCTGCCCGCGATCGCCAAGACGTCGCAACAATTGGCCGACGATTTCGGCTGTCGGCCCGCCGATACCCACGTCCACTTCGTCGAATACCAGGGTTGGTACCCGTGAGGTCTGCGCGGTGATCACCTGAATCGCCAGGCTGATCCGCGACAGCTCGCCACCGGAGGCCACTTTGGCCAGCGCTTTCAGCGGCTGACCGGGGTTGGCACTGACCAGCAGCTCGACTTGCTCCAGGCCGTTGGGTAGCAATTCGTCACTGCTGTTGGCGCGCAATTCGATGGTGAAGCGACCGCCGGGCATGCCCAGGCGCTGGATTTCCTGTTCCACGGCGCTGGCGAGGCTGCCGGCGGCTTGATGGCGCAAGTCGCTCAGCTCGCGGGCTTTTTCTTGATAGTGGCGTGCGTAGGAAGCCAGCTCTTCACCCAGACGCTCGATGGATTCGTCATTGGCGTTGAGGGTTTCGATCTCATCCAGCAACTTTTGCTGCAGCTCGGCGACTTCGGTTGGCTGGATCCGGTGCTTGCGGGCCAGGGTGTAAATCGCGTCGAGGCGTTCTTCCAGATATTGCAGGCGCGCCGGATCGGCATCGAAGTTGTCGAGGAAGCGATTGAGTTCGCCCACGGCTTCTTCGACCTGGATCTGCGCGCTGGTCAGCAGGCTGCTGGCTTCGCCCAGTGCGCCCACCGAGTTGTTCACGCTCGACAGACGGTTGAGGCTGGCGGTCAGTGCATTCAGTACGTTGCCGGAATCGCTTTCGCTGCATTGTTCGACCACTTGTCGGCAAATGCCGAGCAGGGTTTCGGCATTGGTCAGGTTTTTGTGTTCCTGCTCCAGCTGTTCCAGCTCGTGTTCGCCGAGGCCGAGGTTTTCCAGTTCTTCGAGCTGGTAGCTGAGCAGTTGGTGGCGCGCGCGTTGTTCGTCGCCGGAGTTGGAGAGACGCTCCAGCTCCTGGCGAGTCTGGCGCCAGCGCTGCGCAGCCAGTTGAACTTGGCGGGCCAGATCGGTGGCACCGGCGTATTCATCAAGCAGGCGGCGATGGGTATCGGTTTTCAGCAGGGACTGGTGTTCGTGCTGGCTGTGGATATCGATCAGCAGTTCGCCGAGAGCCTTGAGATCGCCGAGCGGGCAGGGCGTGCCATTGATATAGCCACGCGAACGGCCTTCGGCGGTGATCACCCGGCGCAGGATGCACGGGCCGTCGTTTTCCAGGTCGCGCTCGGCCAGCCAGGCATGGGCTTCGGGAATGTCGACCAGATCGAAGGTGGCCAGAATGTCGGCCTTGTCGGCGCCTGGGCGAACCACGCCGCTGTCGGCGCGATCGCCCAGGGTCAGGCCCAGGGCGTCGAGCATGATCGACTTGCCGGCGCCGGTTTCCCCTGTGATCACGCTCATCCCGCGATCGAGTTCGAGATCGAGATGTTCAACGATGGCGTAGTTGTGTACGGACAGGTGCACCAGCATAAAGGCCGCTCCCAGGCTTTAGGTCTGGTTATTTATACAGTGTTTTGTTTCAGGCTGACAATGCCCTTGCTTAGCTCGATTTGCTTGATCCGATCAGATGCTTAGTCCGAGCGGGAATGACAATGCAGCACTTTTTTGTAGGGTTAATCATTGCAGGCCCTTGAAGCCTGATTTTGCGGCCCCATATATCGGGGCAGAAGCGCGAGTACAGCTCGCGGACGTAATTGAAAGGAGAATTCTATGGCTGACGAACAGACAGTAGATACGCAAAATCCAGAAGCCAATCAGGCGCCCGAAACTTCGGGTGACGACCTGGCGACCCGTGTACAAGTGCTCGAAGAGCAGTTGGCCGCCGCGCAGGATCAGTCGCTGCGCGTAGCTGCCGATCTGCAGAACGTCCGCCGTCGTGCCGAGCAGGATGTCGAGAAGGCGCACAAGTTTGCGCTGGAAAAATTCGCCGGTGACCTGCTGCCGATCGTCGACAGCCTGGAGCGCGGCCTCGAGCTGTCGAGCCCGGACGACGAAAGCATCCGTCCGATGCGCGAAGGCATCGAGCTGACCCTGAAAATGTTCCACGACACCCTCAAGCGTTATCAGCTTGAAGCGATCGATCCGCATGGCGAACCGTTCAACGCTGTTCACCATCAGGCGATGGCCATGCAGGAAAGCGCCGACGTAGAACCGAACAGCGTTCTGAAGGTGTTCCAGAAGGGCTACCAGCTCAATGGTCGCCTGTTGCGTCCGGCCATGGTTGTGGTCAGCAAGGCGCCGGCGCCAATTTCGCCTTCGATTGACGAGAAGGCTTGAAATTAGCTGCAAGGCCCCCATTTAGAAGTCAAGCGTTTAAGTATTACCGCAGTTAGCCACCACTGCTGCGGCAACAAAATCCAAAGTTTCGGGAGAGTGAACATGGGCAAAATTATCGGTATCGACCTGGGGACTACCAACTCCTGCGTCTCCGTGCTGGAAAACGGCGTAGCCAAAGTTATCGAAAACGCCGAAGGCGCGCGTACCACGCCGTCGATCATCGCTTACGCCAACGATGGTGAAATCCTCGTTGGTCAGTCGGCCAAGCGTCAGGCAGTGACCAACCCGCACAACACCCTGTACGCGGTGAAGCGTCTGATCGGTCGCAAGTTCGACGAAGAAGTCGTACAGAAAGACATCAAGATGGTCCCGTACAAAATCGCCAAGGCTGACAACGGCGATGCCTGGGTTGAAGTGAACGGCCAGAAAATGGCGCCGCCACAAATCTCGGCTGAAATCCTGAAGAAGATGAAGAAGACCGCCGAAGACTACCTCGGCGAGCCAGTGACCGAAGCGGTGATCACCGTTCCGGCCTACTTCAACGACAGCCAGCGTCAGGCGACCAAAGACGCCGGCCGCATCGCCGGTCTGGACGTTAAACGTATCATCAACGAACCAACCGCAGCTGCTCTGGCTTACGGTATGGACAAGGCCAAGGGCGATCACACCGTGATCGTTTACGACCTGGGTGGCGGTACTTTCGACGTGTCCGTGATCGAGATCGCTGAAGTTGACGGCGAGCACCAGTTCGAAGTGTTGGCCACCAACGGTGACACCTTCCTCGGCGGTGAGGACTTCGACATTCGTCTGATCGACTACCTCGTTGACGAATTCAAGAAAGAAAGCGGCATGAACCTCAAAGGTGACCCGCTGGCCATGCAGCGCCTGAAAGAAGCCGCTGAGAAAGCCAAGATCGAGCTGTCGTCCGCTCAGTCGACCGACGTCAACCTGCCGTACATCACTGCAGACGCCACCGGTCCTAAGCACCTGAACGTGAAGATTTCGCGTGCCAAGCTCGAAGCACTGGTTGAAGACCTGGTTCAGCGCACCATCGAGCCTTGCCGTATCGCCATGAAAGACGCCGGTATCGATGTTGGCGCGATCAACGACGTGATTCTGGTCGGCGGTCAGACCCGTATGCCGCTGGTACAGAAGCTGGTGACCGATTTCTTCGGTAAAGAAGCACGTAAAGACGTGAACCCAGACGAAGCGGTTGCCATGGGTGCTGCGATTCAGGGCGCCGTTCTGGCCGGTGACGTGAAAGACGTTCTGCTGCTCGACGTCAGCCCGCTGACCCTGGGTATCGAAACCATGGGTGGCGTGATGACCGCGCTGATCGAGAAAAACACCACGATTCCTACCAAGAAATCGCAAGTGTTCTCGACTGCCGACGACAACCAGGGCGCCGTGACCATTCACGTCCTGCAAGGTGAGCGTAAGCAAGCTGCACAGAACAAATCGCTGGGCAAGTTCGACCTGGCCGACATTCCACCAGCTCCACGTGGCGTGCCGCAGATCGAAGTGACCTTCGACATCGACGCTAACGGCATCCTGCACGTTGGCGCGAAAGACAAGGCGACCGGCAAAGAGCAGAAGATCACCATCAAGGCCAACTCCGGTCTGTCGGATGAAGAAATTCAGAAGATGGTTCGCGATGCCGAGCTGAACGCCGAGGAAGACCGCAAGTTCGCTGAGCTGGCTGAATCCCGTAACAAGGGTGACGCACTGGTTCACTCGACTCGCAAAATGGTTACCGAAGCGGGCGACAAGGTCAGCGCTGAAGAGAAGACCGCGATCGAAGCCGCTGTGGTTGCACTGGAAGCCGCTGTGAAAGGCGACGACAAGGCTGCCATCGAAGCGAAGATCGAAGAGCTGTCGAAAGTCTCGGCTCCGGTTGCTCAGAAGATGTACGCCGAACAGGCTCAGCCTGCTGAAGGCGCGGCGCCGCACGACGAGAAAGCTGAAAAGGCTGACGATGTCGTTGATGCCGAGTTCGAAGAAGTCAAAGACCACAAGTAAGTTGTTGGTCGCCCGGTTGACTGCCTTGCGGCGGTGACTGGTAGGATGTCGCCGCGCGGGAGCTTGCTCCCGCGTTGGCGTATCTGGAATACACGAATTTTTACAGCATGCGACAAGGTTCGCTTGCTGCTGGTATGGCCGGGAATGCTCCTGCTTTTCGCGCTGCAAGTACCAAACGAAGCAAAGACCAGGATCGTTGAATTGACGTGAGTTGGGTCCGGGCCTGTATTGGGGCTCAACGAGTTTGGCCATCCTCAGGAGGGGTTTGCCGGACGTCCTCAAGAGTGCAAAAGAATTATGGCAAAGCGTGACTATTACGAAGTATTGGGTGTCGAGCGTGGTTCAAGCGATGCAGACCTGAAGAAGGCCTATCGTCGTCTGGCGATGAAGCATCACCCGGACCGTAATCCCGATGACAAAGCGTCGGAAGAACTGTTCAAAGAGGCCAACGAGGCCTACGAAGTATTGTCCGATTCGAGCAAGCGCGCGGCGTACGACCAGTACGGTCATGCCGGTGTCGACCCAAGCATGGGTGGCGGTGGCGCCGGCTTCGGTGGGCAGAACTTCTCGGACATCTTTGGCGATGTCTTCAGTGACTTCTTCGGTGGCGGTCGTGGCGGTTCCCGTGGCGGCGCCCAGCGTGGCAGCGATCTGCGCTACACCCTGGAGCTGAACCTGGAAGAAGCGGTGCGCGGCACTACCGTGAATATCCGCGTTCCGACACTGGTCAATTGCAAGCCATGCGATGGTTCCGGCGCGAAGAAAGGCTCGTCGCCATCGACCTGCCCGACCTGCGGCGGCATCGGTCAGGTGCGCATGCAGCAGGGCTTCTTCTCGGTGCAGCAGACCTGCCCGCGTTGCCATGGCCAGGGCAAGATCATTTCCGATCCGTGCGATTCCTGCCACGGCGATGGTCGCGTCGAAGAGTACAAGACCCTGTCGGTGAAAGTGCCGGCTGGCGTCGATACCGGCGACCGCATTCGTCTGTCCGGCGAAGGCGAAGCGGGTACTCAAGGTGGCCCGACTGGCGACTTGTACGTGGTGATCAACGTACGCGAGCACGACATCTTCCAGCGCGATGGCAAACACCTGTTCTGCGAAGTGCCGATCAGCTTCGTTGATGCGGCGCTCGGTGGTGAACTGGAAATCCCGACCCTCGACGGTCGCGTCAAACTGAAAATCCCTGAAGGTACCCAGACCGGCAAGCAGTTCCGCGTACGCGGCAAAGGCGTGGCGCCAGTGCGTGGCGGTGGTGCGGGCGATCTGATGTGCCGTGTAGCGGTCGAGACGCCAGTCAATCTGAATCGTCGTCAGCGCGAATTGCTCGAAGAGTTCCGCAGCTCGCTGGCGGACGACAACAGTCACTCGCCGAAAACCACCGGTTGGTTCGATGGTGTGAAGCGCTTCTTCGGCGATCTGTAAGGAGTTGGCATGCGACGTATAGCTGTGATGGGCGCCGCCGGGCGCATGGGCAAGATTCTGGTCGAGGCCGTGCAACAGCGCGCGCCACTGACCGGCCTGACCGCGGCGATCGTTCGTCCCGGCAGTACGCTGATCGGAGTGGACGCCGGTGAGCTGGCTTCGCTGGGTCGCATCGGTGTGCCGTTGTCCGGCAATCTCGAATCGGTGGCTGAAGAGTTCGATGTGCTGATCGACTTTACCTTGCCGGAAGTCATGCTGAAAAACCTCGCGTTCTGTCGCAAGGCTGGCAAGGCCATGGTCATCGGCACCACTGGGCTCGACGCTGCGCAGAAGCAATTGCTGGCCGAGGCGGGCAAGGATATTCCGATCGTGTTCGCGGCCAACTTCAGTGTCGGGGTCAACCTGTCGCTGAAGCTGCTCGAAATGACCGCTCGGGTGCTGGGCGATGATGCGGACATCGAGATCATCGAGGCGCATCACCGGCACAAGATCGATGCGCCTTCGGGCACTGCCCTGCGCATGGGTGAGGTGATTGCCGATGCGCTGGATCGTGATCTGCACAAGGTCGCGGTCTATGGTCGTGAAGGCCATACCGGTGCACGCGAGCGGGAAACCATCGGTTTCGCTACCGTGCGTGGTGGTGATGTGGTCGGCGATCACACCGTGCTGTTCGCTTGCGAAGGCGAGCGCCTGGAGATCACGCACAAGGCTTCCAGTCGCATGACATTCGCCAAGGGTGCGGTGCGTGCGGCGTTGTGGCTGGATGGTCGCGAGCCGGGTCTGTACGACATGCAGGACGTGCTCGACCTGCATTGATTGACTGCTTTACCCAGCGCAAACGCCCGGTTTGCGCTGGTTTTTCTACACCGCGCGACGGCCTGTCGCATTCTCCGGCCTTTTAGGCTCTTTAGCGGTGGACCAAAAAAGCCTTTTTCTGTAAGCTACAGCTTTAGTGTGTCCACTAAAAGCGCGCAGAATAATTCAGTGAAGAAGCGGGGTGACGTGTCCATACGTCACTCCGCTTTTTTACAACCTGCGATTGCCCTTTCATGCGTTATTTACGGGAGGTCTTCTTGACTAAGCCAGCCATACTCGCCCTTGCTGATGGCAGCATTTTTCGCGGCGAAGCCATTGGAGCCGACGGTCAAACCGTTGGTGAGGTGGTGTTCAACACCGCAATGACCGGCTATCAGGAAATCCTTACCGATCCTTCCTACGCCCAGCAGATCGTTACCCTGACTTACCCGCACATCGGCAACACCGGCACCACGCCGGAAGACGCCGAGTCTGACCGCGTATGGTCCGCTGGCCTGGTGATCCGTGACCTGCCGCTGGTAGCGAGCAACTGGCGTAACACGATGTCCCTGTCCGACTACCTGAAAGCCAACAACGTTGTGGCAATCGCTGGTATCGATACTCGTCGCCTGACCCGCATCCTGCGTGAAAAAGGCGCACAGAACGGCTGCATCATGGCCGGCGACAACATCTCCGAAGAAGCTGCAATTGCCGCCGCGCAAGGCTTCCCGGGCCTGAAGGGCATGGATCTGGCGAAAGTCGTCAGCACCAAGGAAAAGTACGAATGGCGCTCCACTGTCTGGGACTTGAAGACCGACAGCCACGCGACCATCGAAGCCTCCGAGCTGCCATACCACGTGGTTGCCTACGACTACGGCGTCAAACTGAACATCCTGCGCATGCTGGTCGAGCGCGGTTGCCGCGTGACCGTGGTGCCGGCGCAAACCCCGGCGGCCGACGTACTGGCACTCAAGCCGGACGGCGTGTTCCTGTCCAACGGCCCTGGTGACCCGGAGCCTTGCGACTACGCGATCAAGGCGATCAAGGAAGTGCTGGAAACCGAAATTCCGGTCTTCGGCATCTGCCTTGGTCACCAGTTGCTGGCTCTGGCCTCCGGCGCCAAGACCCTGAAAATGGGCCATGGCCACCACGGTGCCAACCACCCGGTGCAGGATCTGGACACTGGCGTCGTGATGATCACCAGCCAGAACCACGGTTTCGCGGTTGACGAAGCGACCCTGCCGGCCAACGTGCGTGCGATCCACAAATCGCTGTTCGACGGCACCCTGCAAGGTATCGAGCGCACCGACAAGAGCGCGTTCAGCTTCCAGGGCCACCCTGAAGCGAGCCCGGGCCCGAACGATGTGGCACCCCTGTTCGACCGCTTCATCAACGAGATGGCCAAGCGACGCTAAGCGTTCGCCTTGAGACTGTAGCGAGAAGCCCTCGAGGGCGGCCCCGACACCGGTGGCGCCCCTCAGGGCTTCAGAAAACGATCAAGACGGCTTGCCGACTGACCTGCGGATTTGAGTGACAAACCCATGCCAAAACGTACAGACATTAAAAGCATCCTGATTCTCGGCGCTGGCCCGATCGTTATCGGCCAGGCCTGCGAATTCGACTACTCCGGCGCCCAGGCCTGCAAGGCCCTGCGCGAGGAGGGTTACCGCGTCATCCTGGTGAACTCCAACCCGGCCACCATCATGACCGACCCGGACATGGCTGACGCCACGTACATCGAGCCGATCAAGTGGCAGACCGTGGCCAAGATCATCGAAAAAGAGCGTCCGGATGCGGTGCTGCCAACCATGGGCGGCCAGACTGCACTGAACTGCGCCCTGGATCTGGAGCGCGAAGGCGTTCTGGAGAAATTCGGCGTGGAGATGATCGGCGCCAACGCCGACACCATCGACAAGGCTGAAGACCGTTCGCGTTTCGACAAGGCCATGAAGTCGATCGGCCTGGAATGCCCGCGTTCCGGTATCGCCCACAGCATGGAAGAGGCCAACGCCGTCCTCGAGCGTCTGGGGTTCCCGTGCATCATCCGTCCGTCCTTCACCATGGGCGGCACCGGTGGCGGTATCGCGTACAACCGTGAAGAGTTCGAAGAAATCTGCGCCCGCGGTCTGGACCTGTCGCCGACCAAAGAGTTGCTGATCGACGAATCGCTGATCGGCTGGAAAGAATACGAAATGGAAGTTGTCCGCGACAAAAAGGACAACTGCATCATCGTCTGCTCGATCGAAAACTTCGATCCGATGGGCGTGCACACCGGTGACTCGATCACCGTGGCTCCGGCACAGACCCTGACCGACAAGGAATACCAGATCCTGCGTAACGCCTCGCTGGCGGTACTGCGTGAGATCGGCGTCGAGACCGGCGGTTCCAACGTGCAGTTCGGCATCTGCCCGGACACCGGCCGCATGGTCGTGATCGAGATGAACCCGCGTGTATCGCGTTCCTCGGCACTGGCTTCGAAAGCCACCGGTTTCCCGATCGCCAAAGTCGCGGCCAAACTGGCGGTGGGCTACACCCTCGACGAACTGTCGAACGACATCACCGGCGGCAAGACCCCGGCGTCCTTCGAGCCGTCGATCGACTACGTCGTGACCAAGCTGCCACGTTTCGCTTTCGAGAAATTCGCCAACGCTGACGCACGCCTGACCACTCAAATGAAGTCGGTCGGTGAAGTCATGGCCATCGGCCGTACCTTCCAGGAATCCCTGCAGAAAGCCCTGCGCGGTCTGGAAGTCGGTGTCTGCGGTCTGGACGAGAAGCTCGACCTGAGCAATCCGGAAAGCATGAGCATCCTCAAGCGCGAGCTGACCGTGCCGGGCGCCGAGCGTATCTGGTACGTGGCGGACGCCTTCCGCGCCGGCATGACCGTCGAAGACATCTTCGGCATGAACATGATCGACCCGTGGTTCCTGGTGCAGATCGAAGATCTGATCAAGGACGAAGAGAAGGTCAAGACCCTCGGTCTGTCCGCCATCGACCGCGACCTGATGTTCAAACTCAAGCGCAAAGGCTTCTCCGATCAGCGTCTGGCAAAACTGCTGGGTGTGACCGAGAAGAATCTGCGTACTCACCGTCAAAAACTGGAAGTGTTCCCGGTCTACAAGCGCGTTGACACCTGCGCCGCCGAGTTCGCCACCGACACCGCTTACCTCTACTCGACTTACGAGGAAGAGTGCGAAGCCGCGCCGTCCGGTCGCGACAAGATCATGATTCTGGGTGGCGGTCCGAACCGTATCGGCCAGGGCATCGAGTTCGACTACTGCTGCGTACACGCGGCCCTCGCACTGCGCGAAGACGGCTACGAAACCATCATGGTCAACTGCAACCCGGAAACCGTTTCCACCGACTACGACACTTCCGACCGTCTGTATTTCGAGCCGGTAACCCTGGAAGACGTGCTGGAAATCTGCCGCGTCGAGAAGCCGAAAGGCGTGATCGTCCAGTACGGCGGCCAGACGCCGCTGAAACTGGCGCGTGCTCTGGAGGCCGCTGGCGTGCCGATCATCGGCACCAGCCCTGACGCCATCGACCGTGCCGAAGACCGTGAGCGCTTCCAGCAAATGGTCGAGCGCCTGAACCTGCGTCAGCCGCCAAACGCCACCGTGCGCAGCGAAGACGAAGCTGTTCGTGCTGCCGCGAAAATCGGTTATCCGCTGGTGGTGCGCCCGTCCTACGTACTGGGCGGCCGCGCGATGGAAATCGTTTACAAGGAAGACGAACTCAAGCGCTACCTGCGTGATGCGGTGCAAGTCTCCAACGACAGCCCGGTGCTGCTCGACCACTTCCTCAACTGCGCCATCGAGATGGACGTGGATGCGGTCTGCGACGGCAAAGACGTGGTGATCGGCGCGATCATGCAGCACATCGAACAGGCGGGCGTTCACTCCGGTGACTCCGCGTGCTCGCTGCCGCCTTACTCGCTGCCGGCGCACATTCAGGACGAGATGCGCGAACAGGTCAAGAAAATGGCCCTGGAACTGGGCGTTGTCGGCCTGATGAACGTGCAACTGGCGCTGCAGGGCGAAGACATCTACGTCATCGAAGTCAACCCGCGCGCTTCGCGTACCGTACCGTTCGTGTCCAAGTGCATCGGTGTTTCCCTGGCAATGATCGCTGCTCGCGTCATGGCCGGTAAGACCCTGAAGGAAATCGGCTTCACCAAGGAAATCATCCCGAACTTCTACAGCGTGAAAGAGGCGGTGTTCCCGTTCGCCAAATTCCCTGGCGTTGACCCGATCCTCGGCCCAGAGATGAAGTCCACTGGTGAAGTGATGGGCGTCGGCGACACCTTCGGTGAAGCATTCGCCAAGGCCCAGATGGGCGCGAGCGAAGTGCTGCCGACCGGCGGTACCGCGTTCATCAGCGTGCGTGACGATGACAAGCCGCTGGTTGCAGGCGTGGCCCGTGATCTGATCAACTTGGGCTTCGAAGTGGTCGCCACTGCCGGTACTGCCAAGCTGATCGAAGCCGCAGGCCTGAAAGTGCGCCGTGTGAACAAGGTGACCGAGGGTCGTCCGCACGTGGTCGACATGATCAAGAATGACGAAGTCACCCTGATCATCAACACCACCGAAGGCCGTCAGTCGATCGCTGATTCCTACTCCATTCGTCGTAATGCCCTGCAGCACAAGATCTACTGCACCACCACCATTGCTGCGGGCGAGGCTATCTGTGAAGCGCTGAAGTTCGGTCCCGAGAAGACCGTGCGCCGCTTGCAGGATTTACACGCAGGATTGAAGGCATGATCAAATACCCAATGACCGTCCAGGGCGCGAAAGCCCTGGAAGAAGAACACGCTCATCTGACCAAGGTCGTTCGTCCGAAACTCAGCCAGGACATCGGTACGGCTCGCGAGTTGGGTGACCTGAAGGAAAACGCTGAATACCATGCCGCCCGCGAACAGCAAGGCATGGTCGAGGCGCGGATCCGTGACATTGAAGGCCGGATCCAGAATCAGGTCATCATCGATGTCACGACCATTCCGCACACCGGCAAAGTGATCTTCGGTACTACCGTCGAGATCGCCAACGTCGAGACGGATGAGAGCGTCACTTACCACATCGTCGGTGAGGATGAGGCTGACTTCAAACTCGGCAAGATTTCGGTAGGCTCGCCTCTGGCCCGCGCCTTGATCGGCAAGGAAGAGGGCGATGTGGTCGCAGTGAAAACGCCAAGCGGCGTTATCGAGTACGAGATTGTCGAAGTCCGTCACATCTGAAGGCAGGCGCCCGCTACGTGCGGGCGCCATGCTTTGGCAGCTGACCCAGATGTTGTGGGTCGGCGGCTTCTGGCTGATTCATCTCGGTTTGCGAGCGGTGTTGGGCAAGATTGGCCTGGCACCATTGCTGATCGATGAGATTGCCGATGCGTTCGAAGTGCCGGTGGTGAGTTTTGCCGCCGCATGCGTGATCTTTCAGGCTTTGGTGCTGGTACAGGCCGAGGGCCTTGCCAGTCTATGGCGGGACTTTCGTGGACAGGTGTTGCTGATGGCGTTGTATGCGTGTGCGATGTTTGTCGCCGTGCGTGTCGGCTGGCCGCAAGCGCAGCGCTGGCAGGAGTTCAGTTTTCTGGTGTTGGGCTTTTCCGGTCTGGTGCTGGTGTTGCAACCGGTTCCGGGATGGAGTGGGAGGGTGCGCGAAGCACACCCTTGACCCTTGTCATCACTTGAAGCGATGAACGTTCGACAGCTGCTTGTTGACGCTGAAGTTCTTGCGATAAACCAGTGCCATCTTGCCGATGACCTGAACCAGGTCCGCTTTGCCGACCTTGCACAGTTCTGCAATGTGCGCCAGGCGCGACTCGCGGTCGAGGATGTTGAGCTTGATCTTGATCAGCTCATGATCCGCCAATGCGCGTTCGAGTTCGGCTAACACACCTTCAGTCAAACCGTTGTCAGCCACAGTCAAAACTGGTTTCAGATGGTGGCCAATGGATTTGTACTGTTTCTTCTGCTCTGGAGTGAGCGGCATAATCTGACCCTTTCGTCTGGATTCTGTAAAATGGCGGCCATTTTACCCGAGGGTTCGTGGATCCGCCCAATTAATCACGACCCTTATTATCGAGGTGCCCAATGGCGCGTTCCAAGACAAGCCTTGGTTGGCTGAAACGACATGTCAACGATCCTTATGTGAAGCAGGCGCAGAAGGATGGCTACCGCTCGCGTGCGAGTTACAAGCTTCTGGAGATCCAGGAGAAATACAAGCTGATCCGTTCCGGCATGAGCGTTGTCGACCTGGGCGCGGCGCCCGGCGGCTGGTCGCAGGTCACCAGCCGGTTGATCGGCGGTCAGGGCCGTCTGATCGCGTCGGACATCCTGGAAATGGACAGCATCCCGGACGTGACTTTCATCCAGGGTGACTTCACCGAGGACGAAGTGCTCGCGCGGATCCTTGAAGCCGTGGGTAATTCGCAGGTGGACCTTGTGATTTCCGATATGGCCCCCAATATGAGTGGTACGCCTGAAGTAGACATGCCGAAAGCCATGTTCCTTTGTGAGCTGGCGCTTGATCTGGCGGAGCGGATACTCAAGCCGGGCGGTAATTTCGTGATCAAGATTTTTCAGGGCGAAGGTTTCGATGTTTACCTGAAGGATGCTCGCAAGAAATTCGACAAGATCCAGATGATCAAGCCGGATTCGTCCCGTGGCAGCTCCCGCGAGCAATATATGCTGGCTTGGGGCTACCGCGGCGGCAACGAGTAAAACGAGTTTTTTGGCCGGGGTGATAGGTTTTTCGTATTTTGCCCCGCGTGCATAAGCGAATATTGTGTAGAAAGTGTTTCACAAAGGGTTACAGACGGCGCCTGCCAGAGTTGTAGGTAATGTAGTAAGTTAGGCCGGTGAATATCATGCGAAGCGCGCGCCAGTAGCGGAGCTTGCTTCAGAGGGTAGTTAATTGAACGATATGGCAAAGAATCTGATCCTGTGGTTGATCATCGCGGCAGTCCTCGTGACGGTGATGAACAACTTCTCCAGCCCTAACGAGCCGCAGACCCTCAACTATTCCGACTTCATCCAGCAGGTCAAGGATGGCAAGGTCGAGCGCGTAGCCGTTGACGGCTATGTGATTACCGGCAAACGCAACGATGGTGACAGCTTCAAGACCATTCGTCCGGCGATCCAGGACAATGGCCTGATCGGCGATCTGGTCGACAATCACGTTGTGGTTGAAGGCAAGCAGCCTGAACAGCAAAGCATCTGGACTCAACTCCTGGTGGCCAGCTTCCCGATCCTGGTGATCATTGCGGTGTTCATGTTCTTCATGCGCCAGATGCAGGGTGGCGCCGGGGGCAAGGGTGGACCGATGAGCTTCGGCAAGAGCAAGGCGCGCCTGCTCTCCGAAGATCAGGTGAAAACCACCCTGGCTGACGTTGCGGGTTGCGACGAAGCCAAGGAAGAAGTCGGCGAGCTGGTTGAGTTCCTGCGTGATCCGGGCAAGTTCCAGCGCCTGGGCGGTCGTATCCCTCGCGGTGTGCTGATGGTCGGTCCTCCGGGTACCGGTAAGACCTTGCTGGCCAAGGCGATTGCCGGCGAAGCGAAGGTACCGTTCTTCACTATTTCCGGTTCCGACTTCGTTGAAATGTTCGTGGGTGTCGGCGCAAGCCGCGTTCGTGACATGTTCGAGCAGGCCAAGAAGCACGCACCGTGCATCATCTTCATCGACGAAATCGACGCCGTCGGTCGCCACCGTGGCGCCGGCATGGGCGGTGGTCACGACGAGCGCGAGCAGACTCTCAACCAGTTGCTGGTGGAGATGGATGGCTTCGAAATGAATGACGGCATCATCGTGATTGCGGCGACCAACCGTCCTGACGTACTCGACCCTGCGCTGCTGCGTCCGGGCCGTTTCGACCGTCAGGTGGTTGTAGGTTTGCCGGACATCCGTGGTCGCGAGCAGATCCTCAAGGTTCACATGCGCAAAGTGCCAATGGGCGACGACGTTGCTCCGGCCGTTATCGCACGCGGTACCCCGGGCTTCTCCGGTGCGGACCTGGCCAACCTGGTCAACGAGGCTTCGCTGTTCGCTGCACGCAGCGGCAAGCGCATCGTTGAAATGAAAGAATTCGAACTGGCCAAAGACAAGATCATGATGGGCGCCGAGCGCAAGTCGATGGTCATGTCCGAGAAAGAAAAACAGAACACCGCTTATCACGAAGCTGGCCACGCCATTGTTGGTCGCGTCGTGCCTGAGCATGATCCGGTCTACAAGGTCTCGATCATTCCGCGTGGTCGTGCGCTGGGTGTGACCATGTTCCTGCCGGAAGAAGATCGCTACAGTCTGTCCAAGCGTGCGCTGATCAGTCAGATCTGCTCGCTGTACGGCGGCCGTATCGCCGAAGAAATGACTCTAGGTTTCGACGGTGTGACCACCGGCGCTTCCAACGACATCATGCGTGCCAGTCAGATTGCGCGGAACATGGTGACCAAGTGGGGCCTGTCGGAAAAACTCGGTCCGCTGATGTACGCCGAAGAAGAGGGCGAAGTGTTCCTCGGTCGCGGTGGTGGCGGTCAGAATGCCAGCTTCTCCGGTGAGACCGCCAAGCTGATCGACTCCGAAGTGCGTAGCATCATCGATCAGTGCTACGGCACGGCCAAGCAGATCCTCACGGACAACCGTGACAAGCTGGATGCCATGGCCGATGCGCTGATGAAGTACGAAACCATCGATGCCGAGCAGATCGACGACATCATGGCGGGTCGTACGCCTCGCGAACCGCGTGACTGGACAGGTGGCACCGGTACGCCTCCGCCTCCAGTGATCCAGGATGAGCGTCCGGAAACACCGATCGGCGGTCCGGCTGCTGACGTTTAAGGTTTGAAATGACTTCTGCACAGTCCCTGACCCGGTTGCCTTGCGGCAACCGGGTTCTTGATTTGGCCCGGACGCATGTCATGGGCATTCTCAATGTCACTCCCGATTCCTTTTCCGATGGCGGCCGCTACAGTCAGCTCGACGTGGCCTTGCGTCACGCCGAAGCCATGGTGGCTGCTGGCGCGACGCTGATTGATGTCGGCGGTGAGTCGACCAGGCCCGGCGCTCGAGCGGTTTCGCCGCTGGAAGAGCTGGAGCGCGTAGCTCCGATCGTGGAGCTGATCAATCGCGAGCTGGATGTGGTGATCTCGGTTGATACTTCGACACCTGCAGTGATGCGCGAAACTGCGCGGCTCGGTGCCGGGTTGATCAATGACGTGCGCTCGCTGCGCCGTGATGGTGCGCTGGATGCCGCTGCGGCGACCGGGTTGCCGGTATGTCTGATGCACATGCTCGGTGAGCCAGGTGACATGCAGGACAGTCCGCACTATCAGGACGTTACCCGGGAAGTGGGTGAGTTTCTGGCCGAGCGCATGGCTCAATGTGCGGCGGCGGGTATTCCTGCCGAGCGGATCATTCTTGATCCCGGTTTCGGTTTCGCCAAAACCCTGCAGCACAATCTAAGCTTGTTCAAGCATATGGAAGCCCTGCATGCGCTGGGGCGTCCGCTATTGGTCGGTGTCTCACGCAAAAGCATGATTGGCCAGGCGCTGAATCGTCCGGTGGGCGAGCGTCTGCATGGTGGTCTGGCACTCGCGGCACTGGCGTCGGTGAAAGGAGCGCGTATATTGCGCGTCCATGATGTGGCGGAAACGGTAGACGTGGTGCGTATGCTCGCGGCCGTGGAATCAGCCGAATAAGAATGATGGAGCACTTATGAGCAAGAAATACTTTGGTACTGACGGTATTCGTGGTCGTGTCGGTGAATATCCGATCACTCCGGACTTCATGCTCAAGCTCGGCTGGGCGGCTGGCATGGCTTTTCGCAAGATGGGCGCCTGCAAGGTACTGGTCGGCAAGGACACGCGAATTTCCGGCTACATGTTCGAGTCGGCGCTTGAAGCGGGCCTGACTTCGGCAGGTGCCGATGTGATGCTGCTGGGGCCGATGCCGACGCCGGCTATCGCCTACCTGTCGCGTACTTTCCAGGCCGAAGCCGGGATCGTGATCAGCGCTTCGCACAACCCGCATGACGATAACGGTATCAAGTTCTTCTCCGGCAAGGGCACCAAGTTGCCTGATGAGCTGGAGTTGATGATTGAAGAGTTGCTCGATACCCCGATGGCTGTGGTTGAGTCGAGCAAGATCGGCAAGGTGTCGCGCATTAACGACGCGTCGGGTCGTTACATCGAGTTCTGCAAAAGCAGTGTGCCCACCGGCACCAGTTTTTCCGGCCTGAAAATCGTGATCGACTGCGCAAACGGTGCGACCTACAAGGTTGCTCCAAGCGTCTTTCGAGAGCTGGGTGCGGAAGTTGTAGTGCTTTCAGCTCAGCCCAATGGCCTGAACATCAATGACAATTGCGGTTCGACCCATATGGGGTCGTTGCAGGCTGCTGTATTGGCTGAGCACGCTGATCTGGGTATCGCCTTCGATGGCGACGGTGATCGGGTGTTGATGGTCGATCACACTGGCGCCATCGTCGATGGTGACGAGCTGCTGTTCATCATTGCGCGCGATCTGCACGAGCGTGGCAAGTTGCAGGGTGGCGTGGTCGGTACTCTGATGAGCAACCTGGGTCTTGAGCTCGCGTTGGCGGATCTCTCGATTCCGTTCATTCGAGCGAATGTCGGTGATCGCTATGTGATCGCCGAGCTGCTGGAGCGCAACTGGCTGGTAGGTGGTGAGAATTCGGGCCACATCGTCTGCTTCAATCACACCACAACAGGTGATGCGATCATTGCTGCGTTGCAGGTGTTGATGGCATTGAAAGCCCGCAATGAAGGTCTTGCGCAAACGCGTCAGGTCTTGCGCAAGTGCCCTCAGGTGCTGATCAATGTGCGTTTCGGTGGTGGCGAGAGCCCGCTTGAGCATCCGGCTGTCAAGGAAGCCAGTGCGCGGGTAACCCAGGCGATGGCGGGTCGAGGTCGTGTGCTTCTGCGCAAGTCCGGCACAGAGCCGCTGGTGCGTGTGATGGTCGAAGGCGAGGATGAAACTCAGGTTCGCAGCTATGCCGAAGAACTGGCAAAACTGGTAAGTGAAGTTTCTGCCTGATTCGGCTTGCCAGCCATGATTGTGTTGGGTAACATCTGCGCCCACTTTGACCGACGAGGTACAGCATGCGTCGCCCTATGGTAGCTGGTAACTGGAAGATGCACGGTACCCGCGCCAGCGTCGCTGAGCTGATCAACGGCCTTCGTCATCTGGCCTTGCCAAGCGGTGTTGATGTCGCGGTATTCCCGCCTTGCTTGCATATCAATCAAGTGATTGATGGCTTGAAAGGTAAATCGATTTCGGTCGGTGCGCAGAATTCTGCGGTGGAATCCATGCAAGGTGCATTGACCGGTGAAATTGCACCGAGTCAGTTGGTGGATGCAGGTTGTTCCCTGGTGCTTGTCGGGCACTCCGAACGCCGCCAGATAATGGGCGAGCGAGACGGGATGCTGAATCGCAAGTTCGCAGCGGCACAGGCATGTGGCTTGATTCCGGTGTTGTGTGTAGGGGAGACCCTCGAGCAGCGCGAAGCCGGAAAAACTCTTGAGGTTGTCGGGCGTCAGCTGGGCAGCATCATCGAGGAGCTGGGTGTAGGTGCCTTTGCCAATGCAGTTATTGCTTACGAGCCTGTCTGGGCCATTGGTACCGGACTGACTGCAACGCCGCAACAGGCTCAGGATGTGCACAAAGCCATTCGCGAGCAGTTGGCGGCAGAGAATTCTGAAGTCGCACGAGGTGTGCGGCTTCTATACGGCGGCAGCGTGAAGGCGGCCAATGCGGTCGAACTGTTCGGCATGCCGGATATCGATGGGGGGCTCATTGGTGGAGCTTCCCTGAATGCAGATGAGTTCGGTGCGATTTGTCGCGCCGCGGGAAACTGAAAAAATGCTGGAAACAGTCGTAGTCGTTTTTCATCTGCTGGGTGCATTGGGCGTAGTTGCTCTGGTTTTGCTGCAGCAGGGTAAGGGTGCGGACGCTGGCGCGTCTTTCGGAGCAGGTGCTTCAAATACTGTGTTCGGAAGCCAAGGTTCCTCTACCTTTCTTAGTAAGTTTACTGCTATACTTGCCGCCGGTTTCTTCATAACCAGCCTGGGGTTAGGTTACTTTGCTAAAGAGAAAGCTCATCAGCTGACTCAAGCAGGTTTGCCAGATCCAGCAGTGTTGGAAGTACCTAAGCAACAAAAACCGGCTTCTGATGATGTCCCGGTGCTTCAAGAGCAAAAGTCGGCTACTCCAGCGACTGACGTACCTCCAGCTCAAGAGCAGAAGTAAGAAGGGTTTCAAACGTAGTTTTGCCGAGGTGGTGGAATTGGTAGACACGCAACCTTGAGGTGGTTGTGCCCATAGGGTGTAGGGGTTCGAGTCCCCTTCTCGGTACCAATTAGTCAGGAGAGCCCGCTGTTGCGGGCTTTCTTGCAGGTGGAAGGTTACATTGACCCTATAAGGGATCGGTCGTATACTTCCGCCCCAGCTTTGTCGCGGGGTGGAGCAGTCTGGTAGCTCGTCGGGCTCATAACCCGAAGGTCGTCGGTTCAAATCCGGCCCCCGCAACCAGTTTAAGGAGCCCCTTTTCAGGGGCTTTTTGTTAGCTGGATACTTTCTGCGCCGCTGTTCGACGGCGTTTCAAGGATGGGCGTTTCGCCCATTTTTTTATTTTGCAGCGCATGCATTTACATGCACGAGGGGGTTCAGGTGTCGAGCAAGCTAGAAGAGTTGCAGGCCTTGTTGGCCCCGGTGGTCGTGGCCCTAGGCTATGAATGCTGGGGTATCGAGTTTTCGGCTCAAGGTCGTCACTCGATGTTGCGTGTTTATATCGATAAAGAGGGTGGCGTGCTGGTGGACGATTGCGCCATTGTCAGCCGTCAGATCAGCGGTGTCCTGGATGTTGAAGATCCGATCTCCGTTGAATACACCCTCGAAGTTTCCTCGCCTGGCATGGAACGCCCACTGTTCACTCTTGAGCAGTTTGCAAAATTTGCCGGTGAACAAGTGAAGATCAAGCTGCGCTCGCCTTTCGAAGGTCGACGCAACTTTCAGGGCCTTCTGCGCGGTGTAGAAGAACAGGACGTCGTGGTGCAGGTAGAAGACCATGAGTTCCTGTTGCCGATCGATATGATCGACAAGGCCAACATTATTCCCAGTTTTGACTGAGACGCGGATCCCGCGGATCCAATGGCTTGCGAAAGGCGAGGCGTACGATGAGCAAAGAAGTACTGCTGGTTGTTGAGTCGGTATCCAATGAAAAGGGCGTACCGGCAAGCGTGATTTTTGAAGCGCTGGAGCTGGCTCTGGCCACTGCTACCAAAAAGCGTTTTGAAGACGAAGTTGACCTGCGTGTGGAGATCAATCGCCACACCGGTTCCTATGAGACTTTCCGTCGCTGGACAGTCGTCGAAGAGAATGACCTCGACGATCCTGCGATCGAAACCTGGCCAAGCAAGGTTGCCGAAACGCATCCGGGTGCCAAGGTCGGCGACGTCGTCGAAGAAAAGATCGAATCCATCGAGTTCGGCCGCATTGCTGCACAGACTGCCAAGCAAGTCATTGTGCAGAAAGTGCGTGAAGCCGAGCGCGCTCAAGTGGTCGACGCCTATCGCGAGCGCCTGGGAGAAATCATCTCCGGCACCGTGAAGAAAGTCACCCGCGACAACGTGATCGTCGATCTGGGCAACAACGCCGAAGCGTTGCTGGCCCGTGAAGACATCATTTCTCGCGAAACCTTCCGTGTCGGTGTGCGTCTGCGTGCACTGCTCAAGGAAATCCGCACCGAGAACCGCGGCCCGCAGCTGATCCTGTCGCGCACCGCGCCGGAAATGCTGATCGAGTTGTTCCGCATCGAAGTGCCGGAAATCGCTGAAGGCCTGATCGAAGTAATGGCAGCGTCCCGTGATCCGGGTTCGCGTGCCAAGATCGCTGTCCGTTCCAAGGACAAGCGCATCGACCCGCAGGGCGCGTGCATCGGTATGCGCGGTTCGCGCGTCCAGGCCGTGTCGGGCGAGTTGGGTGGCGAGCGTGTCGATATCGTCCTGTGGGACGATAACCCGGCGCAGTTCGTGATCAATGCTATGTCGCCGGCAGAAGTGGCGGCCATTATCGTTGACGAAGATGCCCATGCAATGGACATCGCCGTTGGCGCAGACAATCTGGCTCAGGCCATCGGTCGGGGTGGTCAGAACGTGCGTCTGGCGAGCCAGTTGACTGGCTGGACCCTGAACGTGATGACCGAATCGGACATCCAGGCTAAGCAGCAAGCAGAAACCGGCGACATCCTGCGCAACTTCATCGACGAGCTGGAAGTCGACGAAGAACTGGCTCAGGTGCTGGTAGATGAAGGCTTCACCAGCCTGGAAGAGATTGCCTACGTACCGTTGGAAGAAATGCTCAACATCGACGGCTTTGACGAAGATATCGTCAACGAGCTTCGCGCTCGTGCCAAGGATCGTTTGTTGACCAAAGCCATCGCTACTGAGGAAAAGCTGGCAGACGCCCATCCGGCCGAAGACCTGCTCTCGCTTGAGGGTATGGACAAGGATTTGGCGATGGAACTGGCGGTGCGCGGCGTAATTACCCGCGAAGACCTGGCCGAGCAGTCTATTGACGACCTGCTCGACATCGACGGCATTGACGATGATCGTGCCGGCAAGTTGATCATGGCCGCCCGAGCCCACTGGTTCGAGTAATTAGGCGCGGCCTGAGGAGAGAAGTGCATGACGCAAGTCACGGTGAAACAACTGGCCGATGAGGTCAAAACACCGGTAGAGCGCCTGTTGCAGCAGATGCGTGAGGCAGGTCTGCCGCACACCGCCGCCGAAGAACATGTGACTGACAGTGAGAAGCAATCCCTGCTGACTCACTTGAAGAGCAGTCACAAGGCGAAAGTGGAAGAACCACGCAAGATCACGCTGCAGCGTAAAACCACCAGCACCCTGCGTGTGGCTGGTAGCAAGAGCATCAGCGTAGAAGTTCGCAAGAAGAAAGTTTTCGTACAGCGTAGCCCGGAAGAAATCGAAGCCGAGCGCAAGCGTGAACTGGATGAGCGTCGCGCAGTAGAAAATGCTGCACGTCAGAAGGCTGAAGAAGAAGCCAAGCAGCGCGCTGAAGAAGAAGCGCGTCGCCAGCCTGCTGCTGCGCCGTCCGCGTCTGCCGAAGCTGTTGCTGCACCTGCGCCAGTAGCCGAACCCGTGCGCGAAGCCGCGCCGGTTGCTGCTGCGCCAACTGCCGACACTCGCAAGCGTGACGAACAGCGTCGTCCGGACAAGCCACGTGCCGACGATAACAATCGTCGCGGCGGTGGTGGTGATGGCGAGCGCAAAAACGCTCCGCATCGCGCATCGGTCAAAGAAAAGGCGCCGGCTCCACGTGTGGCGCCACGCACTACCGACGAAGAAAGCGATGGCTTCCGTCGTGGTGGTCGCGGCAAGGCCAAGCTGAAGAAACGCAACGCTCACGGTTTCCAGAACCCTACCGGTCCTGTCGTGCGTGAAGTGAAGATCGGCGAGACCATCACTGTTGGCGATCTCGCCCAGCAGATGTCGGTCAAGGCTGCTGAAATCATCAAGTTCATGTTCAAACTGGGCACTCCAGCGACCATCAACCAGGTACTCGATCAGGAAACTGCTCAACTGGTTGCTGAAGAGCTGGGCCACAAAGTGACCCTGGTCAGCGACACCGCCCTGGAAGATTCCCTGGCCGAGTCCCTGAAGTTTGAAGGTGAGGCAGTTTCCCGTGCGCCAGTCGTGACCGTAATGGGCCACGTTGACCACGGTAAGACTTCCCTGCTCGACTACATCCGTCGTGCCAAGGTTGCAGCGGGCGAAGCCGGCGGCATTACCCAGCACATCGGTGCATACCACGTTGAAACTGACCGTGGCATGGTGACGTTCCTCGACACCCCGGGTCACGCTGCGTTTACCGCAATGCGTGCCCGTGGTGCCAAGGCGACCGACATCGTGATCCTGGTGGTGGCGGCGGACGACGGCGTGATGCCGCAAACCATCGAGGCTGTTCAGCACGCTCAGGCGGCTGGCGTTCCTCTGGTGGTTGCGGTGAACAAGATCGACAAGCCGGGTGCCGACCTCGATCGCATCCGCAGCGAACTGTCGGTTCACGGCGTGACTTCCGAAGAGTGGGGCGGCGACACTCCATTCGTACCGGTTTCGGCGAAAATGGGTACCGGCGTTGACGAACTGCTCGAAGCCGTTCTGCTGCAGGCCGAAGTTCTCGAACTGACCGCCACTCCATCGGCTCCTGGCCGTGGTGTTGTCGTTGAATCGCGTCTGGACAAGGGCCGTGGCCCGGTGGCCACCGTGCTGGTTCAGGACGGTACGCTGCGTCAAGGCGACATGGTGCTGGTCGGCTCGAACTATGGCCGCGTGCGCGCCATGCTCGACGAGAACGGCAAGCCGATCAAGGAAGCAGGTCCGGCCATTCCGGTCGAGATCCTGGGTCTTGACGGTACACCAGACGCTGGCGACGAGATGAGCGTGGTTGCCGACGAGAAGAAAGCCCGTGAAGTGGCTCTGTTCCGTCAAGGCAAGTTCCGCGAAGTCAAACTGGCTCGCGCTCACGCCGGCAAGCTGGAAAACATCTTCGAAAACATGGGTCAGGAAGAGAAGAAGACGCTCAACATCGTCCTCAAATCCGACGTCCGTGGTTCGCTGGAAGCTTTGCAGGGCGCTCTGAACGGCCTGGGCAACGACGAAGTGCAAGTGCGCGTAGTCGGTGGCGGTGTCGGTGGTATCACCGAATCCGACGCCAACCTGGCACTGGCTTCCAACGCTGTACTGTTCGGCTTCAACGTGCGTGCCGATGCTGGCGCACGGAAGATCGTCGAGCAGGAAGGTCTGGACATGCGTTACTACAACGTGATCTACGACATCATCGAAGACGTCAAGAAAGCCCTGACCGGCATGCTCGGCAGCGATGTTCGCGAGAACATCCTGGGCGTGGCCGAAGTGCGCGACGTATTCCGTTCGCCGAAGTTTGGCGCGATCGCCGGTTGCATGGTGATCGAAGGTGTTGTGCACCGTAACCGTCCGATCCGTGTACTGCGTGAAGACATCGTTATCTTCGAAGGCGAGCTGGAATCCCTGCGCCGCTTCAAGGATGACGCTTCCGAAGTACGTGCCGGCATGGAATGCGGTATCGGCGTGAAGAGCTACAACGACGTCAAAGTCGGTGACAAGATCGAAGTCTTCGAGAAGGTTCAGGTTGCTCGCAGCCTCTGACTCGCGCACTTCAAGGGCCACGCCGAGCCGCCGCATGCAGATGCGCGCCGCGGCGTCAGGACTCTAAACGCAACGCCCGGTCTGGCTTTTGTCAGGCCGGGCGTTTGCCGCTTTCAGACCTTGCGGGTTTCACCGCGGGGCAGTAACAGGTAACAAAATCATGGCAAAAGAATACAGCCGTACCCAACGTATCGGCGATCAGATGCAGCGTGAGCTGGCCCAACTGATCCGTCGTGAAGTCAAAGACCCGCGCGTCGGCCTGGTCACCATTACCGCTGTGGAAGTCAGCCGTGACGTCGGTCACGCGAAGATCTTCATCACCGTGATGGGGCAGGACAACGCCGAAGACATCGCGCAAAGCATCAAGGTGCTCAACGCTGCCGCAGGTTTCCTGCGCATGCAGCTGGCCCGTGAAATGAAGCTGCGCAGTGTGCCGCAATTGCACTTCCACTACGACGAAAGCGTCGTGCGTGGCGCGCATCTGTCGGCCCTGATCGAGCGCGCCGTGGCTGAGGACAATCAGCACCTGGCCGCTGCACCTGAAGACACCAAGGAGTAATTCGGTGGCTCAGGTCAAACGTATCCGTCGTAACGTCAGCGGTATCATCCTGCTCGACAAGCCGCTGGGGTTCACCTCCAACGCCGCGTTGCAGAAGGTTCGCTGGTTGCTCAACGCCGAGAAGGCCGGTCACACCGGCAGTCTCGACCCGCTGGCCACCGGTGTCTTGCCGCTGTGCTTTGGCGAGGCAACGAAGTTTTCGCAATACCTGCTCGATTCCGACAAGGGTTACGAGACCCTGGCGCAACTGGGCAAGACCACCACCACGGCGGACGCCGAGGGTGAGGTTTTGCAGGAGCGTCCGGTGACCGTTGGTCGCGCCGATGTCGAAGCGGTTCTGCCGAAATTTCGTGGGCAAATCAGTCAGATACCGCCGATGTACTCGGCACTCAAGCGTGACGGTCAGCCGCTGTACAAGCTGGCCCGTGCAGGCGAAGTAGTGGAGCGCGAACCGCGTTCTGTTACTATTGCGCGCTTGGAATTGCTGGCCTTCGAAGGCGATACTGCGCGTCTTGCGGTGGATTGCAGCAAGGGCACCTATATCCGCACCCTGGTGGAGGATATCGGTGAGCAACTCGGTTGTGGTGCGTACGTCGCGGAACTGCGTCGTACCCAGGCCGGGCCTTTCACCCTGGCGCAGACCGTGACCCTCGAAGAGCTGGAAGCGGTACATGCCGAAGGCGGCAACGAAGCGGTCGACCGTTTCCTGATGCCATCGGACAGCGGCCTGCAGGATTGGCCGCTGCTGCACTTCTCCGAAGCGAGTGCGTTCTACTGGCTCAACGGCCAGCCGGTACGCGCCCCGGATGCTCCGAAGTTCGGCATGGTACGGGTACAGGATCACAATGGTCGCTTCATCGGTATCGGTGAAGTGAGCGAAGACGGGCGCATCGCGCCGCGTCGACTGATTCGGTCAGAATGACCGAACGAGTGTGGCTGTTAACAGGCACGGTCACTACTCATTTATAGATACAGGGATTTGTCCCTGGCCTGTTGAAACTGTTTTTGAAACAGTTTCCTGATAAAAGGATTGCCTCATGGCTCTCGACGTTCAAGAAAAAGCTCAAATCGTTGCCGACTACCAGCAAGCTGTTGGTGATACTGGTTCGCCAGAAGTGCAAGTTGCACTGCTGACCGCCAACATCAACAAACTGCAAGGTCACTTCAAGGCCAACGGTAAAGACCACCACTCCCGTCGTGGTCTGATCCGCATGGTAAACCAGCGTCGCAAGCTGCTGGACTACCTGAAAGGCAAAGATCTGAGCCGTTACAGCGCTCTGATCGGCCGCCTGGGTCTGCGTCGCTAATCAGCGATTGCGCTATGAGGTTGGTTGTCTGTCAGGCATCAGCGGTTTTCCGCTGGTGGCTGGCAGGCTCCCAGCCTCAAGTTTTATCTGCACTACCGTTTTACCCGGACAGTCAGCGGGCCGATTCCCGACATTGCCCAAGAATTTCGCAAGAAACCAGTTCCCCCAAGAGCCACAAAGAAGGTAGGACACCGTGAACCCGGTAATCAAAAAATTCCAGTTCGGTCAGTCGACCGTTACCCTCGAGACTGGCCGTATCGCCCGTCAGGCCTCCGGCGCAGTATTGGTCACCGTTGACGACGACGTCAGCGTATTGGTGACCGTCGTCGGTGCCAAGCAAGCCGATCCAGGCAAGGGCTTCTTCCCTCTGTCCGTTCACTACCAGGAAAAAACTTACGCTGCCGGTAAGATCCCTGGCGGGTTCTTCAAGCGTGAAGGCCGTCCTTCCGAGAAAGAAACCCTGACTTCCCGACTGATCGACCGTCCGATCCGTCCGCTGTTCCCAGAAGGCTTCATGAACGAAGTGCAGGTTGTCTGCACCGTCGTTTCCACCAGCAAGAAGACCGATCCGGACATCGCTGCGATGATCGGTACCTCGGCTGCCCTGGCCATCTCGGGCATTCCGTTCGACGGCCCGATCGGCGCCGCTCGCGTAGCTTTCCACGAAAGCACCGGCTACCTGCTGAACCCGACCTACGAGCAGCAAGCTGCTTCGAGCCTGGACATGGTCGTTGCCGGTACTGCGGACGCCGTGCTGATGGTTGAATCGGAAGCCAAAGAGCTGACCGAAGACCAGATGCTGGGCGCGGTACTGTTCGCTCACGACGAGTTCCAGGTGGTGATCAACGCCGTCAAAGAACTGGCCGCTGAAGCTGCCAAGCCAACCTGGACCTGGGCTCCGGCGCCAGAAGCCACCGAACTGCTGGGCGCGATCCGTGTCGAGTTCGGCGAAGCGATCTCCCAGGCTTACACCATCACCGTCAAGGCTGACCGCTACGCACGTCTGGGCGAGCTGAAAGACCAGGTCGTTGCCAAGCTGTCCGGCGAAGAAGGCCAGCCTTCGGCTGCTGACGTCAAAGCGGCTTTCGGCGAAATCGAATACCGCACCGTTCGCGAAAACATCGTTAACGGCAAGCCACGTATCGACGGTCGCGACACCCGCACCGTACGTCCGCTGAACATCGAAGTCGGCGTTCTGCCGAAGACTCACGGTTCGGCGCTGTTCACCCGTGGCGAAACCCAGGCTCTGGTAGTCGCGACGCTGGGTACTGCCCGTGACGCGCAGCTGCTGGACACCCTGGAAGGCGAGAAAAAAGACCCGTTCATGCTGCACTACAACTTCCCGCCGTTCTCGGTGGGCGAGTGTGGTCGCATGGGTGGCGCTGGTCGTCGTGAAATCGGTCACGGCCGTCTGGCCCGTCGTTCGGTTTCGGCCATGCTGCCAGCCGCTGACGTGTTCCCGTACACCATCCGTGTGGTTTCGGAAATCACCGAATCCAACGGTTCGAGCTCGATGGCTTCCGTTTGCGGCGCTTCCCTGGCCCTGATGGACGCTGGTGTTCCAATGAAGGCGCCGGTTGCCGGTATCGCCATGGGTCTGGTTAAAGAAGGCGAGAAGTTCGCCGTCCTGACCGACATCCTGGGTGACGAAGACCACCTGGGCGACATGGACTTCAAAGTAGCCGGTACCGCCAAAGGCGTTACTGCGCTGCAGATGGACATCAAGATCAAGGGCATCACCGAAGAGATCATGGAAATCGCTCTGGGCCAAGCCCTGGAAGCGCGCCTGAACATCCTCGGCCAGATGAACCAGATCATTGGCCAGTCGCGTACCGAACTGTCGGCCAACGCTCCGACCATGATCGCGATGAAGATCGACACCGACAAGATCCGTGACGTTATCGGTAAAGGTGGCGCGACCATCCGTGCGATCTGCGAAGAAACCAAGGCTTCGATCGACATCGAAGACGACGGTTCGATCAAGATCTTCGGCGAAACCAAGGATGCCGCAGAAGCTGCTCGTCAGCGCGTTCTGAGCATCACTGCAGAAGCTGAAATCGGCAAGATCTACGTCGGCAAGGTTGAGCGCATCGTCGACTTCGGCGCATTCGTCAACATCCTGCCGGGCAAGGACGGTCTGGTGCACATCTCGATGCTGAGCGACGCTCGCGTAGAGAAAGTCACCGACATCCTGAAAGAAGGCCAGGAAGTGGAAGTGCTGGTACTGGACGTGGACAACCGCGGTCGTATCAAGCTGTCCATCAAAGACGTGGCAGCAGCCAAGGCTTCGGGCGTTTAATCGCCCCACAGCCTTAGCGCAATAAAAATGCCCCGCCGTGAAAACGGCGGGGCATTTTTTTGTCTGCCACAAATGATATCAGTAGAGACAACGCCAAATTTGCCGCAACCCGAGACCGGTGCTAGGTTTAGCCCACCGCCCGTGTAGCTCAGCCGGTAGAGCAGCGCACTCGTAACGCGAAGGTCGCAGGTTCGATTCCTGTCTCGGGCACCATCCCCTCAGTCCCCCGGTTTATGTCTTCCAAGTCAAAGTTTTTGTGGGAGAGATGTAAAGAGCCGTGTAATTCGTCATGCAAACGTCCTATATTCGATGCCTGCATGAGCATCGCCCAGCAGTTTTCAGATGATCCCGAATGGTTCCGAAGGCCGGACAATCCGCGTCAGAGAGATCCTTGATGATCCAGATCCATCCTCCATTCTTACGATCAGCGAGAACGCCATGACCGAATTAACTCAAGAGCAACGTCACGAACAAGCGCTGGAAAAATACATTCTGGACGTGCCGGATCTGAAAGAAGAGATCAAGGACCTGAGTCCTGATGATCAGAAAGACCAGATCCAGTGGGCATTCGAAGACGAAGCCGAAGCTCAGGGTCTGCAGCCGTGGGAGTTGACGCTCAAGTACACCAGCACCCCTGAAGAGTTCGAGGCCAAGCGTCTGGAGCTGCACAAGGAGGCGGCCGAAGTGTTGGGCGTCGAGTGGGACGAGTACTGCGAGATGAACAATCTGGTGGTCTGAAACAAAAACGCCAGCCTCAACCAGGCTGGCGTTTTTTATTGCGCGACGGCCTCAGAGGCTCAGACGCATCGACAGGTCCACTGCCTTCACGTCCTTGGTCATCGCCCCGATCGAGATGTAATCCACGCCGGTTTCGGCGATCGGCAGCAGCGTGCTTTCGTTGATGCCGCCGCTGGCTTCCAGTTTGGCCTTGCCGCCGTTCAGGCGTACGGCTTCGCGCATGTCGTCCAGGCTCAACTCGTCGAGCATGATGATATCGGCGCCGGCTGCCAGCGCTTCCTTCAGTTCCTCAAGGCTCTCCACTTCGACCTCCACCGGTTTGCCCGGCGCGATCTTGTGCGCGGCGGCAATGGCCTGCGCGATGCCGCCGCTGGCGGCGATGTGGTTTTCCTTGATCAGGAACGCGTCGTAGAGGCCGATGCGGTGGTTGTGGCAACCGCCGCAGGTCACGGCGTATTTCTGCGCCAGACGCAGGCCTGGCAGGGTCTTGCGGGTATCCAGCAGCTTGACTTGGGTCTGCGCCACGAAGTCCGCCAGGTACTGCGCACGCGTGGCCACGCCGGACAGCAGTTGCAGGAAGTTCAGCGCACTGCGCTCACCCGTCAGCAACGAACGGGCCGGGCCTTCCAGATGAAACAGCGGCTGATTGGGTTTGACCCGTTCGCCGTCCCGCACCTGCCAGTGCACCGCGACCCGCGGATCGAGCTGGCGAAACACCGTGTCGACCCACGCCGTACCGCAGATAACTGCTTCGTCGCGAGTGATGATGGTGGCTTTGGCCAGACGTTCGGCCGGGATCAGTTGCGCGGTGATGTCGCCGCTGCCGACATCTTCGAGCAACGCACGGCGCACGTTGGCTTCGATTTCGGCGGTCAAATCGGCGAGACGTAGATTCGGCATAACGGGCTCCACAGACTAAGTGCGCCGATTATAGGGGCATGGCGAGAGCCAACCCAAGGCGAGAACTCGCGTGCCTGACTGCATCTGGTCGATTTTCTTTGAGCAAAGCCCGATTTTCGTGGTCACTGAAAGGTGTTGCAGGCATAGGGGAAACCCTGACGGCTATAGCGCCGGGGACAAGTTTTGCAAGATAATCCGCCTTGCATTTGACGTCATAGCTTTGACGTGCAACTCGCTCCCACCGGACATTGTGTTTTGACTGACCAGTGGAATCACCGTTTCAGGAGGCTTGGATGCGCAACGACGGGAATGTAGTGCCTTTGCACAAGGCTGCTACCGATCAGGCGAATCATTCGCCGCTCGCCCGCCTGCCTGTGATTCTGCTTCAGGTCCGCGACAAGGCGGCCCAGCAGCTGCGCCATGGTTTGCAGGAGTTGTTCGACAACGCCGACGACACCCTGTTCGAGATGGCCGACCGGGCGCGCAACGATGTCGAACAGAACATCTTTTTCGAAGCCATGCGCGACCTGCGCCTCAAGCGCAAAAACATCGAGCGCGGTTTTCTCGAGCAATTCTTCGAAGCCTTTGTCGCGCTGATTCAATACGACGCCGCACCACCCACATTGCCCGGTACGCTGATGTTCGAGGATTCGGCACCGCGTACCGATGACATGGAGCGCAGTGTGGCGGTCGAGACCATGGTCGGCCGCGTGCTCAAGCGTGACGGCTTTGCCCTCGATCAACTGACCGCGCGGCTTAACGCGTTGCTGGGCAAGGATTTCGACAACCAGCACAACCCGCTCGGCCCGGCGATGCTCTGCGAGTTTTTCCTGCAGGCCGGACGTAACCTGGGCGTGGAGATCAAGGTCAAACTGATCCTGCTCAAACTTTTCGAGCGCTACGTGCTGGCCGATACCGAGCAACTGTACGCTGAAGCCAATCAATTGCTGATTGCCACCGGCGTCTTGCCTGAGTTGAAGCCAGCACCGGCGCGGCGCGCAATCGAGCGCGCGACGGCCAGTATCAACAATGAAGAAGGTGCCGAACCCGAGCCCGCCGACGAAGGCGTGCAGGAAGTCTTTGCGGCGTTGCAGGAGTTACTTTTACATGTGCGCGGCAGCGTCGCGCCGACCCTGGAGCCGAGTGCAGCTGCGCAACCGATTACCACCCGCGATCTGCTGCGCCTGCTTTCGCACTTGCAGCAATACGTCCCGGCGCTGGCGGCGCAAGACGATTTCGATCTGCGCAATCAGCTTGAACAGTTGCTGACGCGGGTCAGCGTCAGGAGCGGTAAATCGCGCATCGTCGACGGCGCCGATGAAGATGTGATCAACCTGATCGCCATGGTCTTCGACTGCATCCTTGAAGACCGTAACCTGCCGGATTCGCTCAAGGCGCTGATCGCGCGTTTGCAGATCCCGATGCTCAAGGTGGCGGTACTCGACAAAAGCTTCTTCAGCCGCAGCAGTCATCCGGCGCGGCGGTTGCTCAACGAAATCGCCGATGCCGCCATGGGGTGGGGCGACTGCAATGGCGAGGCCCGCGACAGCCTGTATCTGCGCATCGAACAAGTGGTGCAGCGCCTGCTGAGTGACTTCGTCGACGATCCGGCGATTTTCTCCGAGTTGCTCGCCGACTTCCTCGCCTTCACCAGTGATGAGCGGCGGCGCAGCGAGTTGCTGGAGCAGCGTTTGCGCGATGCCGAAGAGGGCCGGGCGAAAACCGAACTGGCGCGGCAACGGGTCGAGCAGGCGTTGAATATGGCGCTGCTGGGTAAAGTCCTGCCACCGTCGGTGGTGACGTTCGTGCGCGATGCCTGGAGCAAGGTGCTGCTGCTGACCTGTCTCAAGCATGGCGATCACTCGGCTGAGTGGCAGGCCGATGTGCAAACCATGGAGCAATTGATCTGGAGCGTGCAGCGTCACGACGAAGCTGATGCCGGTCTGCAATTGTTGGCGCTGGTGCCTGGTTTGCTCAAATCACTGCGTGACGGCCTGAGCAGCTCGGCGTTTGATCCGTTTGCCACCAGCGAATTTTTCAGCGAACTGGAAGTGCTGCATGTGCGGGTGCTTGAACCTGCAACCGAGCAGCCGCCGGCGGATGCGCCGGCGTTGGTGGAGGTGTCGCAGCACATTACCCTGCGCAGCGCCGATGAGGGCGCGGTCGGCCTGAACGCCAGCGGCCTTGCGCATGACGACCCCGGGCTGCGTCAGGTGGAGCAACTGCGCCTGGGCAACTGGGTCGCGTTCCAGGAAGACGACGAGCACAGCCTGCGCTGCAAGCTGGCAGCGATCATCGAAGCCACCGGCAAATACGTGTTTGTCGATCGTACCGGGATGAAAGTGCTGGAGCGCAGTCGCGTCGACCTGGCCCTTGAGTTTCGCCGTGGCGCGGTGCGGGCGCTGGATGACACCTTGCTGTTCGATCGGGCGCTGGAGTCGGTGCTCGGCAATCTGCGGCGACTCAATCGCGGCAAGTGATCGCGCGCCGGGGGCCGATCACGGCATACTGGGCGCCAACACAGTCGGCGTTGAAGGAATCGGTATGCAGTTGGATCCCGCTAGCGGGTGGTGTCACGGGGTGCAGGTCTGCCCATCGCCCAACTTCAATGAACGCCCTGCGGGCGAAATTTCTCTGTTGGTCATTCACAACATCAGCCTGCCGCCAGCGCAGTTCGCCACCGGCAAGGTGCAGGAATTTTTCCAGAATCGTCTGGATGTCACCGAGCATCCCTATTTTGCAGGGATTGCTGACCTGCGCGTCTCGGCGCATTTTCTGATTGAACGTGACGGCACCGTCACCCAGTTTGTCTCCTGTCTTGAACGGGCGTGGCATGCTGGTGTGTCGATGTTCGAAGGCCGTGAAACCTGTAACGATTTTTCCGTGGGCATCGAACTCGAAGGCACTGATGATCTGCCCTTTACCGACGCGCAGTATCAGGCGTTGATCACGCTGACGCGTCAGCTGCAAAGAGCATTTCCGGCTATCACCGGCGCCCGTATCTGCGGGCACAGCGACATCGCACCCGGGCGCAAGACCGATCCTGGCCCGGCATTCGACTGGGCGCGTTACCGCGCAGCCCTGGCACAAGAGGAAGGACAATGAGTTTTCTGGTGTTACTGCTGGCGGTCTGGATCGAGAAATTCTCGGCCCTGCGCCATCGGGTTCAACGCGATGGCGGATGGATCCGCGAACTGCACAAACTCGAAGCCAGTGAGCGCCTGGCCAAGCGGCCATGGCTGGTGCTGACAATTCTGGTGTTGCTGCCGGTGGCGCTGCTCGCCTTGTTGCTGGTGGTACTGGAACCCGTCGCTTACGGCTTGCTGGCGCTGCCGGTGCATTTGCTGGTGGTGATTTACGCGCTGGGGCGCGGTGATCTGCTCGGCGGTCTCGGGCCGTTTCGTGACGCCTGGCGTCGCGAAGACCTGCAAGCCGCCGCGCATGTGGCCAAGCGGGATCTGGATATTTGTGCCGACAGCGGTGAGCAATTGCTGGATCAGGTACAGGGCCATCTGTTGTGGCAGGCGTATCAAAGTTTCTTCGCGGTGATCTTCTGGTATTTCGTGCTAGGTCCGGTGGCGGCGCTGGCTTATCGCTTGCTCGCGTTGGCTGAAGAAAACAGCCAGAACCCGGCCCTCGCCGAACGCGCCGGCCAGTTACGTCATGCCTTCGACTGGGTGCCGGTGCGCTTGCTCGCCGCCAGTTTTGCCCTGGTCGGCAACTTTGTTGCGGTCAGCCGGGTGATGTTGCACGAACTGCTGAACTGGAACATCAGCGCCGCGCAACTGATCAACAAGGTCGGGCTGGCAGCCGGCGAGATCCCGCCGCCGGTGGTCGGGCCGGAAGGCATCAACACCCTCGATTGCCTGTGGGAACTGCTGCTGCGCGCGGCGGTGTTGTGGTATGCCGGGTTTGCCTTGTGGACAGTGTTGATTCACTGAGCCCTCGGTAAAGTTAATTGTGGTGAGGGAGCTTGCTCCCGCTGGGTGGCGAAGCCGCCCTGGCTGTTCATCATAAACAACGCGTCCAAGCGATTTGCGTCTGCTGCGCAGCCGAGCGGGAGCAAGCTCCCTCGCCACAGGGTGAGCGATCTGCCCCAGATAGTCGTTAACCTTAAGTTACAAAACCTCCCCTCGATTTGAGCTATACAGAGACAGCGCCCGATAGTGGCTATCTGCTGTCGCCCCGCGCCTGCCAATAAAAACAAGAAAAGCCAAGGGAGACTTCCAGTGAAGAGCTTGCTCTATCCCGCCGTCTCGTTGATGAACCGTCTGAGCTTCGGCATGAAGTTCAGCCTGATCAGCGTGCTGTTCCTGGTGCCGATGCTGGTGACCAATTTCTATCTGGTGCGCGATTCCTTTCGCGAATTCCAGGGCACCCGGGTCGAATTGCAGAGCCTCGACCTGCTGGGCAGCAGCCTGACCCTGCGCCGGGATCTGGAAACCCTGAACAATCTGGTGCAGATCAACGTCACCCTCGGTCAGTCCGGCAAGGCCGACAATCTTGAGTCGCAGATCGGCAGCCTGGAGCAAACCGTGCTGGCGCGCCTGCAAGGTCTGCAGGCGATGACTGACGATCCTGAGCAGATCAAGGTGTTCGACGGCAAACGCGATGAAATGATCAGCGCGTTCAAGGCTCAACAGGCGGAAAGCTCACTGCAAAGCAAAAGCGCAATGATCGGCAAGCTGCTCGGCAACGCGCAGATTTTCAGCCAGATCATCGCCAGTCAGGCCGGTCTGAGCCGCGACAACCAGAGCGACATCCGCCAGCTCAGCGAACTGCTCACCAACATCACCCCGGCCGTGACCCAGACGCTTGGCGAAGGCCGGGCCATCGGTTCGTATTCGTTGGGGCAGGGCTTTCTCAACAGTTCGTCGAGCGCCCGTTTCGACGAGTTGCTGGCGCAGATCGAAAAGCTCCAGGCCGAATACGCGCTGAAACTGGCCGATGCCCTCGACTCCAGCAAAGCCGCGCGCGCCAGCCTCAGCGCACCGGCCGACAGCAGCAAAACCTCGCTCAAGCAGGCCAGCGAGCTGTTTGAAGCGAAAGTCGTGGTGGCCGAGACCCTTGATACGCCGTGGCAAACGTTTTATGACCAAGTCACCGGGCTGATGGACCAGACCTACCAGCTCAACGAAGCGACCCTGAAATTCCTCGATACGCAATTGCAGCAACGCCTGGCGCAAAATCGCACGCACATGGTGTTGCAGGCGGTGGCGCTGTCGGTGGTGTTCGTGCTGATTTTCTATCTCTATGGCGGGTTCTACGCCTCGACCCGCACCACGCTCAAGCGCCTGGGCGCGATGATGGACAAGGTCGCGGCCGGCGACATGACGGTCAATTTCAAGGCCAACAGCCGTGATGAACTGGGCGAGTTGGGTGAGGTGTTCAACGGCACCGTGAGGAAGATCCATGACCTGATCGAGCGGGTCGGGCACACCGTGGCAGAGGTCGAGCGTCAGGCCGGACAGGTGGAAAACGTGTCTGCGCAAAGCAATCAGGCGGTGGCCGGGCAGCGCACGCAGATCGAGCAAGTGGCGACCGCAATGAACCAGATGTCAGCGACCTCGCTGGAAGTTGCACGCAGCGCGGCGGCAGCGGTGAGCAGCGCGCACAGCGTCAACGACGAAACCGTCAGCGGTCGCACACTGGTAGCGTCGCAGCAGGGCAGCATTGCCGCGCTGGCCAGCGAGATCGATCAATCGGTGCTGGTGATCAACCAGCTAGCCAGCGACAGCCAGTCGATCAGTCGCGTCCTGGAAGTGATCAAGAGCATTGCCGAACAGACCAACCTGCTGGCACTCAACGCCGCCATCGAAGCGGCCCGCGCCGGAGAGCAGGGTCGTGGCTTCGCGGTGGTTGCGGACGAAGTGCGAACGTTGGCCAAACGCACCCAGCAATCGACCGAAGAAATCGAGCAGATGATCAGCAAGCTGCATGGCGGCGTGGGCGCTGCGGTGAAGGCCATGGGCGTTAGCCATCAGATGGCCAATGGCACGGTCGGGCAGTCGGAAAAGGTCCAGCAGGCGCTGGAAAACATCCTCGGCGCGGTAGGCATGATCGTCGATCAGAACCAGCAGATCGCCGCCGCCGTGGAGCAACAGACTGCGGTGGCCCATGACATCGATCAGAACATCGTCGAGATCAATCGCGCCGGTGAGCGCACGGCCCAGGGGGCGCACCAGACCGAGGACGCCAGCCGAGCGTTGTCAGCGCAGGTGGTGGAACTGAAACAGCTGATCAGCGCGTTCCGCGTCTGATCGAGCGCGAATGCCTACGAGGGCGGTAATGTCAGAACATTTTGTAATGCTTTGATGCTTACGCTTGTAAGCCAATTCCTGTTTTCTTCCGGCGGCTGGCTTTTCGTCATTATTGAGCCAGTATCCCTGATCAGTTAGTTGCGCTGAGGAGGCCGCGAATGTCCGTTGTAACCCTGGGAGTTCAGGGCCGTTGTGCTCATTGCCAGACCACGCAGGTGCTTAAACCCTGGCAACTCAATGCCATCGCAATCAATGAACCGTTTACCTGCAATCACTGCCAGAAAACCCTGGAGTTGCGCTGTCCGGTGCAGATCAAACGCTTCAAATCTCTCGACTCTCTCGGATTGCTGCGCTTCAGCGCGTCAGTCACGGTGTGCACCGCGCTGCTGGTGGCGTTGGTCATGGAATGGATCGGCCTGCTCAACGTGACGGAACAGTTGAATGCATCGCTGATCGTGCTTTTTGTGTACTTCGCGCTGCTGCGTTTTGTTCATCATCGCCAGCACATGACCCTGATCCTCGAGGCGGCCAAGGCCCACGGCGACTGATTACCAACCGAACACTTCGCAACTGTTGGCGGTGCTGGCGGCAGCCAGTCGTTCTGAACTGATATTCATCAACTCGGCGAGCGCCGCACAGATCGCCGGCAAGTGCGCAGGGGTATTGCGTACTCCGGGAAACATCGCCGGCGCCATGTCCGGGGAGTCGGTTTCCAGCACGATCGACTCCAGCGGCAGATCCGCCAGGACCCGATGCATACGCAACGCCTGCGGCCAGGTCGGCGCGCCGCCCAGACCCAGTTTGAAACCGAGTTTGATGTATTCCCGAGCTTCTTCACGGCTGCCGGCGAAGGCGTGGATGATCCCGGCGCGTTTGAGCTTGAAGCGTTTGAGCGTGGCGATTACGGCTGCGTGGCTGCGGCGCACGTGGATCAGCGCCGGCAGTTCGAAGTCCGCTGCCAGTTGCAGTTGCGCCTCGAACAGCGCCTGCTGACGTTCACGGTCGAGGGTTTCGATGAAGTAATCCAGACCGATCTCGCCCACCGCACACAGTTGTCGATGGCCGCGCAGCCGCGTCAGCCAGTCACCGAGCGTGCGTAAATCTTCGGGTTGATGCTGATCGAGGTACACCGGGTGCAGACCGAATGCCGCGTACAGGTCGGCATCGCGCTGCACCAGATCCCACACCCGCTGCCAGTTACCCTGATAAACCCCCAGCACCACCATCCGCCGCACCCCGAGGGCGCGGCTTTCGGCGAGCAACGCCGAGCGATCGGCGTCGAAGTCGGGGAAGTCGAGGTGGGTGTGGCTGTCGATCAGCTGCACGGCTCAGTCCCGGTGAATACGCTGCTTGAAGGTACGGGCGATGGCCTGCACGCCAGGCTTGTATTGCGATTGCTCGACGGCGGCCAGCGCCAGTTCCAGCGCCTTGTCGGCGATCAACTGGTGCTGCTGGGCCATGGCGTTGACCGGCAGCGGCAGGAAGTCCAGCAACTGCGTATCACCGAAGGTGCCCAGACGTAGCGGGCGGGATTTGAGCGGGAAGTCATGCAGCGCATCGAACACGCCCTGCAACAGCACGTAGGACGTGGTCACCAGCGCATCCGGCAAATGCCCCAGACGTTGCAGGAGTTCTTCCATCAATTGCTTGCCGCATTCACGGCTGAAGGACTCGGCGTGCTCGATCAGCACTCCGCCTTTGAAGTCGACCAGTGCCTGCTTGAAGCCGGCCGCACGTTCCTGGCTGATGCTCAGCTCCGGACGCGCACCGAGCAGCACGATCTGTTTTGGTTGCGGATCGAGCAGGCTCTGGGTCAAGTGCAGGCTGGCTTCGCGGTCGTCACTGATCACCGAGCAGAAGTGCTCGGGTTCCATGACCCGGTCGATGGCGATGATCGGCAAGCCCTTGGCCTGCAACTGGCGGTAGCTGTCGTCACCGGCCGGCAGGCAACTGGCGACGATCAGCGCATCGCACCGGCGGGCGCGGAACAGTTGCAGCAACTGGCGCTCGCTGTCCGGCGCATCGTCGGAGCTGGCGATCAGCAACTGATAGCCACGCGCCCGCGCACCTTGCTCCAGCAGTTTGGCGATCCGCGCGTAACTGGGGTTTTCCAGATCCGGCAGAATAAAGCCCAACGTGCGCGTGTGCCGACTGCGCAGCCCGGCCGCTTGTGGGTTGGGGGTGAAGCCGTGCTCTTCGACGACCGCACGCACGCGCTCGACCGTGGCGCTGCTGATGCGTTGCTGTTCGGCCTTGCCGTTGATGACGTAGCTGGCGGTGGTCACGGACACTCCGGCCAACCGCGCGATATCACTGAGTTTCAACCCGGGATTTCCTTGTTTTTTCGAGCTTGCCGCAACATTTTCGCCAATCCTACCCGATTCGGGCAGACGACTATTGTCGCAGCGCATCCGACAAGTTGGACTTCAAGGATGGGACATTATCGAGTAACGTGCCGATCAATCTAGATTAAACGTTTCAGCAGGCGTATTTTCTACGTTTTAGACGCTTTTGGCCGGTTCTGCCGTGAAACCGCCAAAACTGCCGCTGAAAAGCAGGCTGACCAGCGCCTAAGCTGTGACCATTCAAAACAATATCCTGGCGCATCCATGTGCCAAAAAGGAGATCGCATGCTCGAGCTCACTATAGAGCAGATATCCATGGGCCAATCGGCTGTGGATAAACCCGCCGCCCTGCAATTGCTTGCCCATCATCTGGTGGCCGATGGCCTGGTCGCCGATGGCTACCTCGCTGGATTGCAGGCCCGGGAAGCCCAGGGCTCGACCTTTCTCGGCCAGGGTATCGCCATCCCCCATGGCACCCCGGAAACCCGCGATCAGGTATTCGCCACCGGCGTGCGGCTGATGCAGTTTCCCGAGGGCGTGGATTGGGGCGATGGCCAGATCGTTTATCTGGCGATCGGCATCGCCGCCAAATCCGACGAACACCTGCGCCTGCTGCAACTGCTGACCCGCGCCCTCGGCGAGACCGATCTGGGTCAGGCCCTGCGTCGCGCCAGCTCGCCGGAAGCGCTGCTGAAACTGCTGCAAGGTGCGCCGCAGGAACTGGCGCTGGATGCGCAGATGATCGGCCTCGGCGTGTCGGCTGACGATTTCGAAGAACTGGTCTGGCGTGGCGCGCGTCTGCTGCGTCAGGCCGATTGTGTGAGCAACGGTTTTGCCGGCGTGTTGCAGCAAGTCGAAGCGCTGCCGCTGGGTGACGGCCTGTGGTGGCTGCACAGCGAACAAACCGTGAAGCGCCCGGGCCTGGCCTTCGTCACCCCGGACAAACCGATGCGTTACCTCGGGCAGCCGCTCAGCGGTCTGTTCTGTCTGGCCAGTCTGGGCGAGGCGCATCAGGCGCTGCTCGAACGTCTGTGTGCGCTGCTCATCGAAGGGCGCGGTCATGAATTGGGCCGCGCCACCAGCAGCCGCAAAGTCCTCGAAGTGCTCGGCGGCGAACTGCCCGCCGATTGGCCGAGCGCACGTATTGCCCTGGCCAACGCCCACGGTTTGCATGCACGTCCGGCGAAGATTCTTGCGCAACTGGCGAAGAGTTTCGACGGTGAAATCCGCGTGCGCATCGTCGACAGCGCGGACAGCGCCGTGTCGGTAAAAAGCCTGAGCAAGCTGCTGAGTCTCGGCGCCCGTCGTGGACAGGTGCTGGAGTTGATCGCCGAACCGAGCATCGCCGCCGATGCCTTGCCGGCGCTGCTGGCCGCTATCGAAGAAGGCCTCGGTGAAGAAGTCGAACCGCTGCCGGCCGTGAGTCAGCAACGCGAAGTCATCGCTGATATCGCCGAAGTGCTGATCGCCCCGGCGTCCGGCGCGCAGTTGCAGGCGATCCCTGCCGCGCCGGGTATCGCCATCGGCCCGGCGCACATTCAGGTGCAGCAGGCTATCGATTACCCGTTGCGTGGTGAGTCCGCGGCCATTGAGCGCGAGCGTCTCAAGCAAGCGCTGAGCGATGTGCGCCGTGACATCCAGGGCCTGATCGAACGCAGCAAAGCCAAGGCCATCCGCGAGATCTTTATCACCCACCAGGAAATGCTCGACGACCCGGAACTGACCGACGAAGTCGACACCCGCCTCAAACAAGGCGAAAGCGCCGAAGCGGCGTGGATGGCGGTGATTGAAGCAGCGGCCAAACAACAGGAATCGCTGCAGGACGCGTTGCTCGCCGAGCGGGCGGCGGACCTGCGTGACATCGGGCGCCGGGTACTGGCGCAACTCTGCGGTGTGCAGACGCCGAACGAGCCGGAGCAGCCGTACATTCTGGTGATGGACGAAGTCGGCCCATCCGACGTGGCGCGGCTCGATCCGGCCCGAGTTGCAGGGATTCTCACCGCGCGCGGCGGCGCCACCGCGCACAGTGCAATCGTCGCCCGTGCTCTCGGGATTCCTGCGCTGGTCGGAGCTGGCGCTGCGGTGCTGCTGCTGGCACCGGGCACGCCGTTGCTGCTCGACGGCCAGCGCGGTCGCCTGCATGTCGACGCCGATGCCGCGACCCTGCAACGCGCCGCCGAAGAACGTGATACCCGCGAACAACGTCTCAAGGCTGCCGCCGAACAACGCCATCAACCGGCACACACCACTGACGGCCACGCCGTGGAAGTGTTCGCCAACATCGGTGAAAGCGCCGGTGTCAGCGCTGCGGTCGAGCAGGGCGCCGAAGGCATCGGTCTGCTGCGCACCGAACTGATTTTCATGGCTCACCCGCAAGCGCCAGACGAAGCCACTCAAGAGGCCGAATACCGTCGCGTTCTCGACGGCCTCGCCGGGCGGCCGCTGGTGGTGCGCACCCTTGATGTTGGCGGCGACAAACCGCTGCCGTATTGGCCGATCGCCAAGGAAGAAAACCCGTTCCTCGGCGTGCGCGGCATTCGCCTCACGTTGCAGCGTCCGCAGATCATGGAAGCGCAATTGCGCGCCTTGCTGCGTTCGGCGGATAACCGTCCGCTGCGGATCATGTTCCCGATGGTCGGCAGCGTCGAAGAGTGGCGTCAGGCCCGCGACATGACCGAGCGTCTGCGCCTGGAAATCCCGGTCGCCGATCTGCAACTGGGGATCATGATTGAAGTACCGTCCGCCGCATTGCTGGCGCCGGTGCTGGCCAAGGAAGTCGACTTCTTCAGTGTCGGCACCAACGACCTGACGCAATACACCCTGGCCATCGACCGGGGTCACCCGACGCTTTCAGCTCAGGCCGATGGATTGCACCCAGCGGTGCTGCAGTTGATCGACATCACCGTGCGCGCCGCGCATGCCCATGGCAAATGGGTCGGCGTGTGCGGCGAGCTGGCGGCAGATCCGCTGGCGGTGCCGGTGCTGGTCGGCCTCGGCGTCGATGAGCTGAGCGTGTCCGGCCGCAGCATCGCCGAGGTCAAGGCGCGCATCCGCGAACTCAGCCTGACCCAAGCGCAAACCCTTGCTCAACAAGCCCTCACCGTGGGCAGCGCGAACGAAGTGCGTGCATTAGTGGAGGCCCTGTAATGGCCAAGATTCTCACCCTGACCCTTAACCCGGCGCTGGACCTCACGGTCGAGCTGCCACGCCTGGAGGCCGGTCAGGTCAACCGCAGCGACGAGATGCACACCCACGCCGCCGGCAAAGGCGTGAACGTCGCTCAGGTCCTCGCAGACCTCGGGCATCAACTGACGGTCAGCGGCTTTCTCGGAGAAGACAATCTGCAAGCCTTCGAGACTTTGTTCGCCAAGCGCGGCTTTGTCGACGCGTTCATCCGCGTGCCGGGGGAGACGCGCAGCAACATCAAGGTCGCCGAGCATGACGGGCGTATCACCGACATCAACGGCCCGGGGCCGGTGGTCGACGCGGCGGCGCAGCAGGCGTTGCTCGAGCGTCTGCTGCAGATCGCCCCGGGGCATGACGCGGTGGTGGTCGCCGGCAGTCTGCCGCGTGGCGTCAGCGCGCAGTGGTTGCGCGAACTGATCGAACGTCTGAACGGTCTCGGTCTGAAAGTCGCCCTCGACAGCAGCGGTGAAGCCTTGCGTGCGGCGATTGAAGCGCGCCCGTGGCTGATCAAGCCGAACACCGAAGAACTCGCCGATGCGCTCGATTGCGATGTGGTCTCGCACGCCGCCGAAGCTCAGGCGGCGGCGTGCCTGCACGCCAAAGGTATCGAGCACGTGGTGATTTCCCACGGTGCCGACGGGGTGAACTGGTTCAGCGTCGGTGCGGCGCTGCATGCCACGCCGCCGAAGGTCACGGTCGCCAGTACGGTGGGTGCCGGTGACTCGTTGCTGGCCGGCATGCTCCACGGTCTGCTCAGTGCCGATACTCCTGAGCAGACCCTGCGCACGGCCACGGCGATTGCCGCGATGGCGGTGACGCAGATCGGTTTCGGCATCAACGATGCGGCGCAACTGGCGCAGCTCGAACAGGGCGTGCGCGTGCGTCCCCTGACAGAACAATAAGAGGGTTTGTCATGAAACTAGCCATTGTCACGGCCTGCCCGAACGGCATGGTCACCAGTGTGCTGTGCGCCCGCCTGCTCGATGCAGCGGCCCAGCGTCAGGGCTGGAGCACCAGCGTTGAAGTGGTCGATGCGGCGCACCCCGAGCGCGAATTGTCGGCCGCCACCATTGAAGCGGCGGAGTGGGTGTTGCTGGTGGTCACCGGTGACATCGACATGCGCCGTTTCGGCGGCAAGCGCGTGTTCCGCATCGCCCCGGCGCAAGCTCTGCAAGATGTCGAAGCGGTGCTGCGCCGTGGTGCGCAAGAGGCCGAAGTTTACCTCGCCAGCGATGCCGCACCGGTTGCCGCTGCGCCACGTGCGCCGCGCATCGTCGCCATCACCGCGTGCCCGACCGGCGTCGCCCACACCTTCATGGCGGCCGAAGCGTTGCAGCAAACGGCCAAGCGTCTGGGCTATGAATTGCACGTCGAAACCCAAGGCTCGGTCGGCGCGAAAACCCCGCTCAGCGCGACGGCGATTGCCGAGGCTGACGTGGTGTTGCTGGCGGCCGACATCGAAGTCGCCACCGAGCGTTTTGCCGGCAAGAAAATCTACCGCTGCGGCACCGGGATTGCTTTGAAGCAGTCCGAAGCGACCCTGAAAAAAGCCCTCGCCGAAGCGCAGGTGGAGAGCACTGCGAGCGACAGCAAGGCGCCGGCCAAGCAAGAGAAAACCGGGGTCTACAAACACCTGCTGACGGGCGTGTCGTTCATGCTGCCGATGGTGGTGGCCGGTGGTCTGATGATCGCCTTGTCGTTCGTCTTCGGCATCACCGCGTTCAAGGAAGAGGGCACGCTGGCGGCGGCGCTGATGCAGATCGGCGGCGAGACCGCGTTCAAGCTGATGGTGCCACTGCTCGCGGGGTACATCGCCTACTCGATCGCCGACCGCCCGGGCCTGGCGCCGGGGATGATCGGTGGCTTGCTTGCCAGTACGCTGGGTGCCGGCTTCATCGGCGGGATCGTCGCCGGTTTCATCGCCGGTTATGCGGCCAAGGCCATCAGTCGCTATGTCGCGTTGCCGCAAAGTCTTGAAGCGCTGAAACCGATTCTGATCATTCCGTTGTTCGCCAGCCTGTTCACCGGGCTGGTGATGATCTACGTTGTCGGTAAACCGGTTGCCGGCATGCTTGCGGCGCTGACGCATTTCCTCGACAGCATGGGCACCACCAACGCGATTTTGCTCGGGGTGTTGCTCGGCGGCATGATGTGCGTCGACCTCGGCGGACCGATCAACAAAGCCGCGTATGCGTTCTCGGTGGGGCTGCTGGCTTCGCAGAGTTATGCGCCGATGGCCGCGACCATGGCCGCCGGCATGGTGCCGCCAATCGGGCTGGGCATCGCCACCTTCATCGCCCGCCGCAAGTTCGCCCAGACCGAGCGCGAGGCCGGTAAAGCGGCGCTGGTGCTGGGGCTGTGCTTCATCTCCGAAGGGGCGATTCCGTTTGCCGCGAAAGACCCGCTGCGAGTGATTCCGGCAAGCATCGCCGGTGGTGCGTTGACTGGCGCGTTGTCGATGTACTTCGGCTGCAAACTGATGGCGCCGCACGGTGGCTTGTTTGTGCTGGCGATCCCGAATGCGATCAATCATGCGTTGCTGTATCTGCTGGCGATTGTCGCGGGGAGTCTGTTGACGGCGGTGGTTTACGCAACGGTCAAGCGTCCGGAAGCCGCGGAACTGGCGGTCGAGCCCGTCAACGCCTGACACTGCAACACCCCTGTGGGAGCGGGCTTGCTCGCGAAGGCGTCGTGTCAGTCGATATTTCTTTAACTGACACACCGCTTTCGCGAGCAGGCTCGCTCCCACAATGGTTAGTGTTGTCATGCCGGATTCATCATCGCGTGCTTAAGTTTTCCTTTTTTCAGGGAGAACAGCATGAGCGATTTCAACCTCGGGCGCCGTCGGGTCATGCAAGTGGTCGGCGCCGGGCTGCTGATGCCCGGGCTGGCGCCGGCAGTGATCGCGTCGGTCAAGGATCGGCCGCAACTCACCGACGGCGTGCAGTCCGGCGACCTGCAAGGCGACCGCGCGATGATCTGGAGCCGCAGCGACCGCCCGGCGCGGATGGTGGTCGAGTGGGACACTCGCAGCCAGTTTCGCCACCCGCGCCGTGTAGTCTCGGCACTGGCCGATGCGCGCACCGACTTCACCGCCCGTGTCGAACTCACCGGGCTGCCTGCCGATCAGGCGATTTTCTATCGGGTGTATTTCAAGGACGCACAAACTGGCGTCGCCAGCGAGCCGTGGCTCGGCCACCTGCGCAGCGCACCGACGGCGCGGCGCAATATTCGTTTTGTGTGGAGCGGTGACACCGTCGGCCAAGGCTTCGGCATCAACCCGGACATCGGCGGCATGCGCATCTACGAATCCATGCGTCTGCGCTTGCCGGACTTCTTTATCCACAGCGGCGACACCATCTACGCCGACGGCCCGGTGCCGGCGCAACTGACCACCGAAGGCGGGCGGATCTGGCGCAACCTCACCACCGAAGCCAAGAGCAAAGTCGCGCAGACCCTCGACGATTATCGCGGCAACTACCGCTACAACCTGATGGACGAAAACATCCGCCGCTTCAACGCCGAAGTCCCGCAGATCTGGCAGTGGGACGACCACGAAGTGGTCAATAATTGGTCGCCGGGCAAGCAGCTCGACGAGCGTTACCAAGAGAAAGATATCCACACCCTGGTCGGCCGCGCGCGCAAGGCCTGGCTGGAATATTCGCCGATGCGTTTGCAGGCGGCCGATGGCGGCGGACGGATCTATCGCAAGCTCAGCTACGGGCCGATGCTCGACGTGTTCGTGCTCGACATGCGCAGTTATCGCGGGGCCAACGACGACAACCTCGGCGCGGCCAAGCCGTTCCTCGGGCGCGAACAACTGGACTGGCTCAAGCGCGGCTTGAAGCACTCCAAGGCGCAGTGGAAGGTGATTGCCGCCGACATGCCGATCGGCCTCGGTGTGCCCGACGGTGAAGTCAGCCCGGGCGTGGCGCGCTGGGAGGCCGTGGCCAACGGTGATCCCGGCCCGGCTCAGGGGCGGGAGCTGGAAGTCGCTGAGTTGCTGGGTTTCCTGCGCGCGCAACAGGTACGCAATTTCGTGTTTCTGACCGCGGACGTGCATTACTGCGCGGCGCATCACTACCACCCTGACCGTGCGGCGTTTCAGGATTTCGAGCCGTTCTGGGAGTTTGTCGCCGGGCCGCTGAATGCCGGGAGCTTCGGGCCTAATCCGCTGGACAAGACCTTCGGCCCGGAAGTGGTATTCCAGAAGGCACCGCCGACGCAGAACGCTTCACCATTTGCCGGGTTTCAGTTCTTTGGCGAGGTGAATATCGAAGGGCAGAGCGGGGAGATGAGTGTGGTGTTGCGGGATTTGAATGGGGTGGCGGTGTTTGAGCAGAAATTGCAGCCAGTTTGAAGATCAAAAACAACCCTCACCCCGGCCCTCCCGAAATGTCGGACCGCTTGGAGGGTGAGGGTGTTTTTCGATTCGCGGCAATTCTTGTGATTTGCTCCAGTACATCATCCATCTGCTGCATTACTTCGAGATTACTGAATCGCACAACTTCAATGCCCTGACGTTCCAGGAAAAGCGTCCGACGTTGATCGTGGATCAAGCCCGCTATTTCATAGTGTTGACCCCCATCCAGCTCAATCGCCAGTTTCAGCTCTACGCAGTAAAAATCCAGGACATAGGGCGGACATGGAAACTGCCTGCGGAATTTCAGATTGGCGACTTGGCGTGAACGAAGTTTTTGCCAGAGTAATTGTTCGCAATCGGTTTGGCTGCTGCGTAACTGGCGGGCGAACTGAGCGAGAGTGAGGCGATTTTGCATGCTTCACGATCCTTGTGAAGTGGCTGGAAATCTCACTGTAGACGAGGACCCTCACCCCAGCCCTCTCCCGGAGGGAGAGGGAGCCTACGGAGTTGTATCGAGTTGTACATCGACCTGAAAGACCGAGTCGATTATGGATTCGGTGAATCACCTTCATAGCGGCGTAATTCGGCATCCCCAATCAGCCCCCCTCTTTTTCGGGGAGAGGGAGCCTACGGAGTTGTATCGAGTTGTACATCGACCTGAAAGACCGAGTCGATTATGGATTCGGTACATCACCTTCAGGTCGGCGTATTTATCCGGCATCCCCCAATCAGTTCCCTCTCCCTCCGGGAGAGGGTTAGGGTGAGGGGCTCTTTGGCTGAGTCAGTACACGTCGCGGCGGTAACGGCCCTGTTCGATCAGGCGTTCGACTTCGGCTGCCCCTAACACGTCGTTGAGCACTTGATCGACGCCGGAGGCCATACCCTGCAGGCTGCCGCAGATGTAGATCACCGCACCGTCAGCCAGCCACTTTTTCAGCTCGTCAGCGGATTCGCGCAGGCGATCCTGGACGTAAATCTTTTGCGCCTGATCCCGTGAAAACGCCAGGTCCAGGCGCGCCAGATCGCCATTGATCAGCCACTCTTCCAGCTCCGCCCGGCAGAGGAAATCATGCTCGCGATTGCGCTCGCCAAACAGCAGCCAGTGACGCTGCTGACCGTCGGCGATGCGTGCCTTGAGCAGGCTGCGCAACCCGGCGAGGCCGGTGCCGTTGCCCAGCAGAATCATCGGCACCGGTTCATTCGGCAGATGGAACCCGCTGTTGCGCCGCACGCGCAGGCTGATGGCGCCGCCTACCGGGGCGTGTTCGGTCAGCCAGCCGGAAGCGATGCCCAGGCTGCCATCGGCGTGTTGTTCCTGACGCACGATCAGTTCCAGCACACCGTCGGCGGCAATCGAGGCGATCGAGTATTCGCGCATCGCCAGCGGCACCATCGCATCCACCAGCGCCTGCGCATGCAGGCCGACCAGATGCGCACGATGTTCCGGCAACTGGCGGCTGGCGAGGGCGACTTCCAGCGGCTCTTCGAGGCCGTTGATCTTCACGGGTGTTTCGCCACGAATGCCGAGGCCGTCGAGGAAATGCTCGATCGCCCACGCACAGTTGCGCGGCAACACTTCCACCAGATCGCCGGCCAGCCAACTGCTGGTGCTCGGCGCCTTCAGGCCCAACAGGTACACCGGCGAGCCGCTGCTGTCCGGGTTCATCAGTTCGCGGCGCAGCAGTGTCCAGTTGTCGTAGCTCGGCGCTTGCCAGGTGTCGACCGGCGCTTGTCCGGTGATCAGGCCGAGTTGAGTCTGCCAGTGACGCAGGGCGTACGGATCGCCGTTGTCGACTTCGACCGGGGCGAACAGGGTCTTGCCGCCGTGCTCTCCCAACCACTGATGCAGGCGTCGGGCGAAGCCGCAGAAGTGCGCGTACTGACGGTCGCCGAGTCCCAGCACCGCGTAGTTGAGGCCGTCGAAGCTGGCGGCGTTGCGCAGCACTTTGCGCTCGAAACCGCGCGCGCTGTCCGGTGCTTCGCCGTCGCCGAAGGTGCTGACCACGAACAGCGCGTGGTTCGACTCGCGCAGATCCTCTGCGCTGACATTCGCCAGCGGCTGCACCTTCACCGGCAACCCGGCGGCTTGCAGTTGCCCGGCGGTCTGCCAGGCCAGTTGTTCGGCAAAACCACTTTGGCTGGCAAAACCGATCAGCCATCCAGGGGCATTGCCGGTCGGTTGTTCAAGACCTTTGCGCGCGTCCTGAATCTGCTTTTTCTTGCGTCGGCGATCCAGATACAGCAGCCAGCCAGTGATGAAAAACAACGGCATGCACACGGCGGCGAGGGTTACGATGATTCGTCCGACGAGGCCGAAATAGCTGCCGACGTGCAGCGCGTAAATGCTGGTCAACAGCTGCGCCTTGAAGCTCTTGTCGGCATAGCGATCGACGCGTTTGACCACGCCGGTGGCCGGGTCGAGGGTGATCTGGTTCAGCGCGCGATCATGCGGCGAGCTGTCGAGCAGATAGAACACGGTCGCCGGTTGCCCGGCCACTGGCGGCATGCGGATGTTGTAGGCCGACAAACCCGGGCCGGCGGCGCTGTAGATGCTGCTCCACATCGCCGCGTAATCGGCAGTCGGTGCCGGACCTTCCGGCGCCGGGCCGCGACCACCGCGCACGCGCTCGTTTTGCGGCGCATCGGAAAGCAGTTTGGTCAGGCCTTTGTTGTACCACTCGTAGGACCACGACAACCCGGTCAAGGCCAGCAGCAGATACACCAGCAAACACCAGGTGCCCGCGACCGAGTGCAGGTCCCAGTTGAAGCTGCGGCCCTTTTTCTTCCAGTCGAGGGTCAGCCACACGCGCCAGCTGTTCCACTGTCGCGGCCAGCGCAGATACAGCCCGGACAGGCAGAAGAACAACAGGATCAGGGTGCAGGCGCCGGTGATGTTGCGTCCAGTATCGCCCATGGCGAGGAAACGGTGCAGTTGCAGCATCAGGCCGAAGAAGTCCTGGCCAACCGCGTCGCCCATGAACTCGCCGGTGTAGGGATCGAAGTAGCGCATCTCGCCACGACGTTCGCCTTTGGGCGGAGTGAAGTAGACGCGCGCGGCGTTGCCGCTGTCGGTCTCGACCCAGAGCATCGAGACTTTCTTGCCGGAAGTCGCTTCGATGTGTTCCACCAGGTCGACTGGAGGCAGGACACCGGCGACTTGTTTTTCCACCTGCAACACCGACGGGTTCAGCGCCCGCAGGATTTCGTCCTGGAACGAATAGGCGGCACCGGTAATGCCCATCAGGGCCAGCACCAGCCCGGCAGTGATGCCGAAAAACCAGTGCAACTGGAACAGGGTTTTCTTCAACACGTCGCTCGCCTTGTCCGTTCGAAAAGTTGTCATCACGGCGCGCATTATGCCGTGGGTTGTCGAGAAGCGTTCTTCTTTACGCACAAAGGCCCCGTTCAATGGAATGAACGGGGCCATGATCTTGCGGCGCATACCTTTGCAGGAGTGAGCCTGCTCGCGATAGCGGTGGATCAGTCAATCCATTCGCTGGCAGACACGACCTCATCGCGAGCAGGCTCACTCCTACAGGTTCTCCCACATTTACAGCGTTGGTCAGAAGTGGAAGTTGGTGCTCAACAGTGCCGTACGGCCCGCCGCCTGATTGGCGAAGTGGGTCGAGAACGCTTTGTCGTAGTAGACCTCGTTGGTCAGGTTCTGCACGTTGAGTTGCAGGTCGACGTTCTTGCTCAGCTTGTAGGCAGCCATCGCGTCGTAACGTACGTAGGAATCGACCATCGTGGTGTTGGCCACGCTGCCGTACACGTCGTCGACGTAGAACGCGCCGCCACCGAGGGTCAGCTTCGGCGTGACCTGGTAAGTGGTCCACAGGCTGGCGCTGTTTTTCGGCGTGTTCGGCAACTCGTTACCATCGTTGGCCTTGCCCATCGGGCCGCCGTCGAGTTGTTCGCTGTCCATGAACGCGTAGCCGGCGAACACTTGCCACTTGTCTGTGATCTTGCCGCTGGCCGACAGCTCGATACCTTGCACACGGGTCTTGCCGGCGTTTTCGTACGAGGTGGTGTCGACTTGCACACGAGCGTTTTCTTTCTCGGTGCGGAAGATGTCAGCCGTCAGCGACAGGCGATCGTTCAACAGATCCCACTTGGTGCCGATTTCGTAGTTCTTGGTGGTTTCCGGCTCCATGTCGCTCTTGAGCAGGTTGCCATTGCGATCCGGGGTGCCGCCCAGCGGGTTGCCTTCCATACCCTCGCCCAACGTGTTGCCAGGTGGCGTCGCAGACGTGGCATAGGACGCGTAGATGCTACCGTTCGGAGCTGGCTTGTAGACCACGCCGAACTGACCGGTCACGAACTCGCTGGTGTCATCACCCTTGGAGGTGGTGGTGCCGGCGTTGGTGTAGGTTTTGTAGTCGGTGTAGAAGTGGTCGTAACGCAGTCCCATGTTCACCAGCCACTGTTCGGACAACTCCAGAGTGTCAAACGCGTACAGCGCATAGGTGTTGGCCTTGGTGTCGGTGCCGGCGTAGTTGCGCGAGATCGCGCCGTTCCACGGATCGCCCGGATTCGGGTTCGACAGCGAGGTGCAGTTGTAACCGCTCGAGGCGCCGATCATCGACGGGGTGCAGTTGGTGCTGGCGTTGCCCGGGCTGCGCGGTGTGGTGTCGGTGTTGACGTTGTACGAGGACTTCTGGGCTTCTTCGTAGGTGTACTCGACACCGGTGGAGAAGCTGTTCTTGAAACCGGCGATGTAGAAATTGCCGAACAGATCAGTCTGGTTGGTGGTGGTTTCGGTATTGCTGACGCGCGTGTTGGCACGGCGCCACACGGTGCCGTTGTTGACGTTGCCCTTGCTGTCGTCCGGCTGGGTCAGGATGTAATCCTGCATGCTGGTGCCGTGGCGCAGGGTGTTCTTGATGGTCAGCGAATCGCTCAGATCATGTTCGATGGCGAAGGTCGCGGTGTCGGTACGGCCCTTGCGGAAGTCGCGATCGTCCAGGCCATAGAAATTGCTGTGATCGCCACCGGCGTACGGTTTGTCCGGATTGGACTTGGTACGCGCCGCCGAGCCTGCAGCCGGAATGGTGTACGGAATGCCCGAATCCGGGGTGTCGTTGCTTTCGAGATGGTAGTAGTCGAGGTTGACGCGGGTGTCGGTGCCCAGGCCGAACGCCAGGGACGGGGCGATACCCCAGCGATCGTAATCGACGCTGTCGCGACCGGCGACGTTGCTCTCGTGGCTCATCAGGTTCAGACGGCCGGCAGCGGTGTCGCTGAACTGGTAGTTGCCATCCAGGGTGTAGCGCTGGGTCTGGTCGGAACCCCAGGTGAAGCCGCCGTCGAAGGAGTTGCCCAGGTGCGCTTTCTTGCTCACCAGGTTGATGCTGCCGCCAGCCGCGCCGCGACCGCCGATGGCGGAGTTCGGGCCCTTGCTGACTTCGATGTTTTCCACGGCGAAGATTTCGCGGCTCTGTGAACCGGTGTCGCGCACGCCGTCGAGATAGGTGTCGCCCTGAGCGTCGAAACCGCGAATGAACGGACGGTCGCCTTGCGGGTTGCCACCTTCACCGGCACCAAAGGTGATGCCCGGTACGGTGCGCAGCGCGTCCTGCATGTTCAGCGCGCCGGTGTCCTTCAGCACTTGTTGCGGGATCACAGTGACCGAGCGCGGGGTGTCGACCAGCGGTGCGGTGTACTTGGGCGAGGAGGCTTTTTCGACCTGGTAGGACGTCGGGTCCTGCGCTTCACCGGTGATGGCGGTAGCGTCCAGAGCGATGGCATTGCCGGAGGCTTTGCTGTCGGTCTTTTCGGCGGCAAATACCATGTGCCCAGCGGAGCCGGCAGTAATGGCGACACCAATTGCCGAAGCGAGCAGACGTGGTGAACTGACCGGCAATTGTGCGTGTTGACGTGACATTTTTATTCCCCTCCCCAAGGATTTGAGGCGGCGGAATATAGGGTAAACAGGTATTCGTATCAATTGCGAAATATTGTTATTCGCGACGAATTTACATTCTTTACAATTTGGCCTTACGGTTTTTGCCGATTCATTCGTCACACGGGTTTTACACGGTCAATAAGAATCAATACCATTGGCGCCCCTTTGCCATCAGGTACGTTCGTCATGTTGCTGCACATTCCCGGCCTGTTCGCCAAAGACGAAGTGCAGCGCATCCGCGAGGCGCTGGAGCAGGCTGACTGGGCCGATGGCAAGATCACCGCCGGTTATCAGTCGGCCAAGGCCAAGCACAATCTGCAACTGCCTGAAGGTCATCCACTGGCCAAGGAAGTCGGTGCGGCGATGCTCGAACGGCTGTGGAAAAACCCACTGTTCATGTCTGCCGCGCTGCCGCACAAAGTATTCCCGCCGTTACTCAACTGCTACACGGCGGGCGGCAGTTTCGATTTTCACATCGACAACGCTGTACGCCAGCCCAAGGGCAGCATCGAACGGGTGCGCACCGATCTGTCGGCCACACTGTTTTTCAGCGAGCCCGAGGACTACGACGGTGGCGAGCTGGAGATCCAGGACACCTTCGGCACCCAGCGGGTGAAACTGCCCGCCGGCGACATGGTGCTGTACCCCGGCACCAGCCTGCACAAGGTCAATGCCGTCACGCGCGGCACGCGTTATGCGTCGTTCTTCTGGACGCAAAGTCTGGTACGCGAAGACAGCCAGCGCGCCTTGCTGTTCGAGATGGACGGGGCGATCCAGCAGCTGACTCAAGACATGCCCGATCACCCGTCGCTGATCCGCCTCACCGGCACCTATCACAATCTGCTGCGGCGCTGGGTCGAGGTATGAGTTTTCAACTGCGGCGCGAGGAAGTGCTCGACGGTGCACAGCTCAGCGCCATGCTCGAAGAAAGTCCGGCCCGTGCCGCGCAGGCGATTCTGCTCGCGGCCGGTCAGGGCATTGTCGAAGCGCAGGCATTGCTCGGGCAGATCCTGCTCGACGGCCGTGGCATCGCTCAGGATCAACCGTTGGCGCTGCGCTGGTTTGCTATCGCTGCCGGCCAGGGGCATTTAATGGCGCGCAACATGCTCGGTCGCTGCCATGAACATGGCTGGGGCTGTGTGGCGGATGCTGCGGTTGCCGCGCAGCATTATCGAATGGCCGCGGATGCCGGCCTGGACTGGGCGATGTACAACCTGGCCAATCTGCTCGCGACCGGGCGTGGTGTGGCGGTGGATCATGCTCAGGCGCTGGCGCTGTATCAGCGCGCCGCCGAAGCCGGCCACGCCAAATCGATGAACCTGCTGGGACGTTATCTGGAAGAGGGCCAGGCCTGCCAGGCCGATCCGGCAGCAGCGCACGACTGGTATCGACGTTCGGCCGAGGCCGGGGATTTTCGTGGGCAGTTCAGTCATGCCGCGATCCTGGCGGAAGCAGGGCGCCTCGATGACGCATTGCAATGGCTTGAGAAAGCCCTGGTGATCGGCAACGTGAAATTCTTACAGGTCAGCAGCGAGTCGCTGCTGACCTCCGCGCATCCGCAGATGCGCGCCATGGGCGAGGCGTACCGTCAGCGTCTGTCGGTCCTCGCTGGCGGAGCGGCTGCCCTTCATCAGGCGTGAAAGGCAGGCGCGATCAATCAGCCACGCAACCAGCGTCCCTGCAGCGGATACAGATAATTGCGCAGGGCCTGACTGTGCTCGAGCACTCGCTCGCCGCGCAGCAGGATATTGTCGTTGGGCGAAGCAGTGACAGCACTGAGAAACGCTGACAGCGCTTCGGTCAATTTGCCGGTTTCGCTGACATAGGTTTGCCGGTGGGGCAGAACCTTCTGAGTGTCAGTCAGCTGACGGCTCTTGTCATCGTTGTCCCGCAGCTGTTTGGCCAGCGAGGCCACACGCTCCTCGCGCTGGTCGAGGCGCGTCTGCAGGATCTGTCGCGCTCTGAGCAGGTCCTTGTATTTGATCAACTCGTTGCCTTCGTCGAGAAACTTGGTGGCGACGAGCAGTCCAGCTTCCAACGCCAGGGCTTCGGGGCTTTTGGGCTTGCCGCTGAACATCGCCTTGAGTTGCTCGAACAGCGGTTTGATTCGGTCGATGACTGTCAGTTTTTCAAACTCCGCAATGGCCAGATTGAGAACCGCCTCATCGTCTTTCAATTGAGCCAGCGGGATTTTCTCGGCGGTGTATTCACGGTCCAGATCGACTTTGGCGGTGGCCAGTTCCTCGAGTCGGAAACGGTTGTTGCTGATGGCGATGCTCTGCACACCGAATACACCGTTGTGCAGTGACAAGTGCAGCGTGGTCATTTGATCGATACACAGCCTGATCAGTCCTGTAACAGCCTGCGAATAAAGCTTGCGTGCGTTTGCAGCCTGAGGGGTGGATTCAGCCTCGCCGAGGCTGGCCAGGGCCTGCAGGTTCTCGCTCAGTTCGTCTGTCTCCAGTGCAGAGATTGCCGTGGTGATGGCGTTGGCAGCCACGAGATCCAGATCGCTGACGGCGGTATTCAAGCTGAGCAATTCATCGCTCAGGGCTTTGATGTACAGATTGGCGGAGCCGATGATCGCCTGGTAACGAATCGCCTCGCGGCTTTCGTTAAGGCGGCCAAGATCGGGCAGGGCGTAAGCAATGGTTGTCATGGGGAATTATTCTCGCTTGGATGGATGGCGTTAGTCGAAGGCGCTGATAAGCAGGTTCGAGTTGTTCTGAACGGTTTTCCAGTTCTTGAGAACAACCTTGAAACTCGCGACAAAAGTTCTGAGGGTCAGGAATTCATGCATGCCCATTACTGTGTTTTGCGAGGCGTTGATGTACTGAGTAATTTCGCTCCACAGCTGCTCAAGTTGTGAGGTGCTATTGACGGCGCCCTCGACATAGATCGACATACTGCTCAAGCTCGACTGAAACTCCATGAGCGTGCCGGCAAGAATGTTTTTTTGCTTGACCTGCTCGGCCAGCAAATCTCGTTGCTCGATCAGCGGACGCAAGTGGATTGCCTGCTGCAGATTGACGTGCCGATACCAGGCGGGTCCGCCACCGGTGTAAACCACGATGGTGCCGAAGATGTAGTCGAAAAAATCAGCATTGGACTCTCTGGTCTTCTCGGCAATACGCTGCTCGGCAAGATCAATGGCGGCATTCAACTCGGTAAGCTGTCGGTTGATTTGCGCATCGCCGGCCAGTTTCAGTTTTTCGCCAATTCTGACGGCGACCTTGTCGTTGAGCTCCGCCTTGAAGTATTTCAGGCGCTCATTGACGTCCCGGCTGCTGAGCTTTTTGTCCTCGATCGACCGTGCAATGAACGCCAGTGATTCCTGGATGGAACCGAATCGGTTCTTTTCTTCCCGACCGATTTCCAGCGGCGGCAGACTGTTTATCTCTTCTTCACTCAGCGAGTTGATAGTGCCAATGAAGTTGATGTAGCCCGGCATGGTCACGATCGCGTCGATAATGTCCTGACCGAAACTTTCCAGGTCTTCCGAGAAGGTAGCGAGGCTACCGGCCACGCGCCGCATCGAATATTCGATATCTGTCCAGGAATTGGCATTGTTAATCATCGTGTGATTGAGTTCGACAATGTCGGTTAACTCCAGACCGATGATGCCGGTGCGTTTTGTTTTCAATTGCCTTTCGACATCTTCGATATCGCGCGGCAATGCCTTGGCGGCGGAAATGTAGTTTTTTATTTTTCGAATGTCATCTTTGGTGATGAGCGGTTTTGAGATGGGTTGCACTTTCAATTCCTTTGAAGTGTTGTTTGAGTCCTTAGGTTAAATCTGGATTCGCTGTTGAGTACATGTATTGATTGTGACTTGTTGTTGGTTATGATTTGTCGTTTTTTGTAATTTTTTGCATGGGTGGCTGGTTGTCTGTCGCAAGACGATGTTTGTGTATTTAATTTTAATATTTGATTGGTTGCATGCGCTGGTTTTGTCGATCTAAGTTGAGGGGTGGCGTTGATTTGATTGCGCTCCGGATGAGCGCGCCAACGCTGTAAGTGAATAATCAATATTAATATCCGAAGAAGACAAGGAGTCTCCGATGGAACAGAATTTAAATGACAAGATGGTTGAGGCCGCCGCAAAAGCCCCATTGCTTTTTGTGAACGCTTCGTTGGGTGAGGGCGAAGAATACAACCGGGACACCGGTCTTCATGTGACCAAGGAGCAAATAAACAATTTGAGGAGGTATGAGGCGCTAGGTTTGTCCCTGCCGATTCAATTGGACGACGTCATTGCCTATCTTAACTATGGCTCCGGTGATGACGGTGGTGTGGGACGCACTGCTCGGGATTTTTTGCGAACTTTTACCACGACCTATCAGCATGCGCGACGCTGGTCGCCTCTGCGCGAGAAAATAATGCTGACGGGAAATGATCTGAAGATATTTGCTGGCAGCATCATCGGAACGGGTGATGCCATTGTTGAAGTGTATAACGATCTGAGGGCTTCTAAATATCTGGAAGAGCATGATATTACTACTGTTGAACAATATCTGAAGCTTCAACGGCAAATGCCAGGGCTACCAGATCTCGATCTTGCCCCTGGTGATATCGCCGATATTCGAAGTTATCTGAATAGCTTGCTGTCGACAATCAAACTTTGTCATCAAAAAGCCGAAGAGGTACGCGGGGAACTGGACCGTTTCGGCACCGATATGCGGGCGTCTGTTCTGCCGGAAATCAAGCTGCGACTGGAGTTCGTTTCCAGGAATACGTACGCGTCCGATATCAAAGAGTTGCAAGGTCAAATGGATCAACGTTCCGCTGAGATTGATGAGCTGAACAAACAATATGAAAAGTTGGTTCAAGATGCGATCAGAGATGCGGCGGGTCTTAACATTGGTGGACTGGTCATGGCTATCTATCAGGGTGTCAAAGCTGAAAAAATACGCCGTGAACGTAATGCGTTGAAGCAACTGCAGCAGGCCGATAATCAAAAAATGGCTAGCAAGAACCAGACGCTGAGTTCGCTGAATAAAGTTCGTGATGATCTGCAAAACCTTAGTTACGTTGCGATCGAGGCCGATGTAGCAACGCAAAACCTCATGCTGGTTTGGAACGCGCTCGGTGATTATGTCATTGCCTCAATTAATAAAGTCAATGAAATCGACGAGTCCGTGACGTTGCGCGCTTTCAAGAATCAGATAGTTCAAATCATCGCTCCGTGGGAGCAAATACAATCCAAGGCCGATCAGTTGTTGGAGGTGTTTGCGGAAGCCGATAAAGAATACCAAAACAATAATGTCGCGATTCGGAGTAGGGCTGCAATGCAAAATTTTTCGATCAATGCTGTAGAACCAGCGTTCAATATGCAAAAACTGCGCGAACACAATGCGTCCGTGCAGCAACTGAACACTACTGCGCAAATGCTCTTTGAGCAATTCGATTACATGCCCGGCACTGTCGGGGCCATGAACGGTGTGGCACTGGCGTTGAACAAGGCAACTTTTGAATTGCGCGACAAGGCGCAGAGACTAAGCATCAGTCTGGTGCTGTCCGAGAGGAATTTAAAATCCTATCAGGAAGAATTGAGTTCACCCGAGGATGCGGAAGAGGTGCGCGAGGACATGGAGGTGGAACTGAAAGATATTTTCGCTAAAGTCTCTGCGCAAACTCGAGATTTGAAAAGTATCCACAAGAGTATTGGCGCAGTCTATGACCGCAAGGCGTCGGCGGAGTGGATCGTCAAGCTGGAAGAAGAGCGTGTCAGTAACGAGGAACTCAAGACCCAATCCGAAGAGAAGATTGCAGCCTTCACTGCTGAGATAAAGTCTATTTCCGATGCGATTGATCTGATCACCAAGGCGGGTATCGAAAAAATTGGCCAGGAAGCCCAGTTATCGCTTGAAAATCTGAAGGCGTTGGGTCTGGCGCCTCCGCAAGTTCAAATCGCCATGTTAGCTATTGATACCCTGAAAAAATTGATTTCTGGTATTGGTGAGGCGATTTCTTATCTCAACATGCTGGCTGCGTACCGTCGACTCAGCGACAAAGCAGCTGAAATGCGCGCTCAGTTGCGCAGGCACCTCAACGATGGCACTCGGATTGTTGGGCGTATCGAACTGGTCACTACGCTGGACGAGCAGGACGACGAACGTTCGAAGTACGCCAATGAGTTTGCCAGCCTGATCAACTACTTTGATCTGCTCTCTACTGAGTTTACCCAGGACACTTCGGTGCCGGTGGACGGCCGGGCAGACTCTGCAATTGCCCGGATTGCCGAAGCCGTTAACGTTCTGAAATCCATTTCCCAATAACAAGGAGGTGAGGAAGTGGGCGATCGCTCGCCCACTTCCTGCACAGGAAATATGAATTCAGTGAGTTATGAGTTTTCGGCGCCGCAGCGCGAGGTGCTGAATCGCTATATCCGTTGGCTGGGTCTGTTGATACCGACCTACGACAGCACGCCAGTTGTATTTGAGGCGCGACGAAAAAGTGGCCATCAACGCGCAGAACTGTCCTGGGATACGCGCCTGAACCGCGTTAACTTTTATGAACAATATCTACAAGAGAGCTGGGAGCGAATTAGAGACTTGCGGAGTTTGACCAGTCGGTATTTGAGTGACCTGGATACGTTTGGACGTGAATCTTTGGAAATAACACAGAGAACATCGAAACGCGCACCTGTCAGTCAGGTTGACGTAACAAGTTACAGTCTGTATCGCTCGACGGACTGGGGACGGTCTCCACCGACCAGCCCCAGAGGATTGGTTCACCAGTTGGGTAATTGTTTCTGGAGCTTGAGCGGAGTAATCAATCCGATTGAGGGCCAGATTGACATGCTGGGCGAGGCATCATTTGGATTGAACGCGGCATTTATCAAGATAATGGGTTGGCAGTCGTGTGCCTGTCATCCACAACCGACTGTCGCGCAAGAGTTGTTCAGGAATTCTGCGACAACGCCTCCCTGGGACATTGCTTACTCTTCTTCAGACCCCACGATCAGGGCTGCCGAGTTTCAGGCCGATATCGCTAAACTCTTCAATGAGTTCGTACCGCTGAATATTCAGATGGGCGTGTTCCTCAGAAACGTATCTGAGCGTGCGAGAGGCTTGGGCACTGCCCTCACACAAACCGAAAATATGACCACCATGGGGCTGCTGAATTTCAAGATCGAATCGGCTCTGGAGGGCGCTGATGAGATTTTGCAGATGTTGACGCACTTCGAAAACTGGCTGAAAAAATAAAAAAGGCCCATTCAATGGGCCTTTTTTACTCTGAGGTGTCGGTTACACGTAGAACGATTTCAGCGGCGGGAAGCCATTGAATTCGACGGCGCTGTAGCTGGTGGTGTACGCACCGGTCGACAGCCAGTACAGGCGATCACCGATGGCCAGGTTCAGCGGCAGACCGTACTTGTAGTTTTCGTACATGATGTCGGCGCTGTCGCAGGTTGGGCCGGCGATGACCACTTCTTCCATCTCGCCTTTCTTCTCGGTCCAGATCGGGAACTTGATCGCTTCATCCATGGTTTCGATAAGGCCGGAGAACTTGCCCACATCGGTATACACCCAGCGCTCGACGGCGGTGCGGGATTTACGCGCAACCAGTACCACTTCGCTGACCAGAATACCGGCGTTGGCAATCAGCGAACGGCCCGGTTCCAGAATGATTTCCGGCAGATCGTCACCGAAGTCTTCCTTGAGGAAGCGGATGATTTCTTCGGCGTAGGTTTCCAGGCTATTGGTGCGGGTGATGTAGTTGGCCGGGAAGCCGCCGCCCATGTTGATCAGCTTCAGATGAATGCCGTCTTCTTCTTTCAGGCGCTCGAAGATCACTTTGACCTTGGCGATGGCCGCGTCCCAGACGCTGATATCACGCTGCTGCGAGCCCACGTGGAACGAGATGCCGTAAGGCACCAGGCCCAGGTCACGGGCGAGGATCAGCAGGTCCATGGCCATGTCGGTCTGGCAGCCGAACTTGCGCGACAGTGGCCAGTCAGCGGTGGTCGAGCCTTCGGTGAGGATGCGCACATAGACTTTCGAACCCGGCGCGGCCTTGGCGATGTTGCGCAGGTCGGCTTCGGAGTCGGTGGCGTACAGGCGCACGCCCTTCTCGAAGAAGTAGCGGATGTCCTTGGATTTCTTGATGGTGTTGCCGTAGCTGATCTGGTCCGGGCTGACGCCACGGCTCAGCACTTTGTCCAGCTCATAGATGGAGGCGATGTCGAAGCTCGAGCCTTTCTCTTTGAGCAGGTCGATGATCTCGACGGCCGGGTTGGCCTTGACCGCGTAGTAGACCTTGGCGAATTCGAAACCGGCGCGCAGGTCATCGTAGGCCTGGCTGATCATCGCGGTGTCGATCACCACGAACGGGGTTTCCTGTTTGTCGGCGAACGCCTTCATTTTCTGAAAGGTTTCGCGCGCGAAATAGTCTTCGACCTGGATCGACATGCTGGAAGCTCCTACTGGCAAACGTTAGTAATCAATGGGTGCAAATGAACGCCCTCCGTATCCCCACTTTGGTTCGCCTACTTCCCAAGGCATGTCGCCGAAAGCAAAAAGGCCACGGGCGTAACTGCCCTTGGCCTTGCTGTCTCGTCGTCAGTACTTGAGCCGGATGGATCGTTTCCAGCATGGACGTTCGGCGCGAACTTTAGGGCGTGAGGGGCCTGAGATCAACTAAAAATGTCGCGTTTTTGCACGCTTCTGACGTACGTCGCGGATATCACTCTTTGTAGCCGACCGAGATGACGGACAGATGTTCCCCGAGAATTTTCATGTGTTAAAAATACCTGCACGTTCGCCGCTTTTGTCGGCTAAGTCGTGGGTAAGTGCGATAGGCGCAACATCGGCGACGTTGGCGGCGAGAGGGCGGGTTGAGAGGGATTTTGATCGGTGTGACGGAAGGTTTTGCAGTACCAGAACCCACCTCGGTGTTGATATTTTTTTCCAGCCTTTGCAAACACAGAAAAACCTGTGGCGAGGGAGCTTGCTCCCGCTGGACTGCGAAGCAGTCCCCGCTTTATTTAAAAGAGGGGCCGCTGCGCGACCCAGCGGGAGCAAGCTCCCTCGCCACAGGTTAGATGTGCGACCTTTTAATCGATCAGGCGACCACGGCCTCAGCCGGCGAGACGATATTGGTCTTCATCCCGCGGGAACGCCCCGAGCTCAGGTAAGCCGCAATCGACTCCTGCGTCACCTCTCCCAGGAACACCCGCTCGGCATCCATCACCGGCAGCCACGAACGGTTGAACTCGTACATGCGCGACAGCAGGATGCGCAGATGCTCGTCGTACGCCGCGGTGGCGTTGAACTCGCGCAGATACTGCGCGCAGGTGCCGGTCTGGCGGTGCAGGTCGCGACGACGGACGTAACCCAGCGCCTTGTTCTCGGCACAGGTGACCACCACGTAGCGGCGGTCATGCTCGTCCATCAATTCCAGCGCATCGGCCACCGGGGTTTCCGGACTGACCGATGGCGCGTTGTCGGCTGCGTCTTCAGCCTTCACCAGCAGCAGACGCTTGAGGGTGCTGTCCTGGCCAACGAAGTTGCTGACAAAGTCGTCCGCCGGGTGCGCCAGCAGGGTGTCCGGGTGATCGATCTGCAGCAGTTTGCCGGCGCGGAAAATCGCGATCTTGTCGCCGAGTTTGATCGCTTCGTCGATGTCGTGGCTGACCATGATCACGGTCTTGTTCAGTGCCCGCTGCATCTCGAAAAACTCGTTCTGGATCATCTCGCGGTTGATCGGGTCGACCGCACCGAACGGCTCGTCCATCAGCAACAGCGGCGCATCAGCGGCCAATGCGCGGATCACACCGATGCGCTGTTGCTGGCCACCGGACAGTTCACGCGGATAGCGGTGCAGATACTGTTTGGGTTCCAGTTTGATCATGCTCATCAGTTCGCGGGCGCGGTCGTGGCATTTCTGTTTGTCCCAGCCGAGCAGTTTCGGCACCACGACGATGTTCTCTTCGATGGTCATGTTGGGGAACAGGCCGATCTGCTGGATCACGTAGCCGATGTTGCGGCGCAGGGTCACTTCGTCGAGGTCGGTGGTGTCTTCACCGTTGATCAGGATCTTGCCCGAGGTCGGCTTGATCAGGCGGTTGATCATTTTTAGCGTGGTGCTTTTGCCGCAACCCGATGGCCCGAGGAACACACAGATTTCGCCTTCATTGACGGTCAGGCTCACCGAGTCCACGGCTTTGACATCTTTGCCGTTGCTCTGGAAGGTCTTGCTGAGGTTTTGAAGTTCGATCATTTGAGGAGTCCTTTTGGAGTCAGCGTACGTTGCAGCCACTGCAGGAGAAGGTCGGCGAAGATCGCCAGAAGACTGACCAGCAGCGCGCCGACGATCAGCATCGACATGTCGCTGCGGCTGATGGAGGCGAGGATCAGCACACCGAGGCCACCGGCGCCGATGGTCGCGGCGATGGTCATCACACCGATGTTCATCACCACCGCGGTGCGCACCCCGGCGAGGATCACTGGCACCGCAATCGGCAGCTCGACCATGCGCAGGCGCTGGCCGAAGGTCATGCCGATACCGCGTGCGGCTTCACGGATGCCCGGCTCGACGCCCGTCAGGGCGAGGTAGGTGTTGCGCATGATCGGCAGCAGTGAATAAAGGAACACCGCGGTGATCGCCGGCATCGGCCCAAGGCCCTGGCCGAACTTGGAGTAGAACGGCAGCAGCAGACCGAACAGCGCAATCGACGGCACGGTCAGCAGCACTGTGGCGCTGGCCTGCAAGGGACCGGCGAGGCTGGGGAAGCGCGTCATCAGAATGCCCAGCGGCACCCCGATGAGGATCGCCAGACTGACGGCGATGCCGACCAAGGTGATGTGCTGCCAGGTCAGGTGCATCACCTGCTGCCAGTCGAGGTGGGAAAAGGCGTTCAGAAATTCCATGACTTTTCCTCCTTAATTGAGTGGGTGCTGGCGCAGAAAGTCGGCGGCCACTTTCGATGGGCTTTCGTGATCGACGTCGACCCGCGCGTTGAGCTGGCGCATGGTTTCGTCATCGAACAGTTCTGCCAGCGGCTTGAGTTGCTCGGCCAGTTGCGGGTGCGCATCGAGGTAGGCCTGACGCACCACTGGCGCGGCGGTGTAGTCGGGGAAGTAGTGCTTGTCGTCTTCCAGCAACTTCAGGCCGAAGGCATTCAGGCGGCCGTCGGTGGTGTAGACCAGACCGGCAAACACCTGGCCGTTGCGCAGCGCGGTGTAGACCAGTCCCGCGTCCATCTGGCGGATGTTGTTGCGGGTGAGGTTCATGTCGTAGAGCTTGACCATGCCGTCGAGACCGTCGGAGCGGTTGGCGAACTCGGTGTCCAGCGCCACCAGATGATTAGTCTTGGCTTCATCGCGCAGTACCTTGTTCAGGTCACTGATGGTGTTGATCTGCGGATATTGCTCGGCGACTTTTTTCGGCAAGGCGAGGGCGTAGGTGTTGCTGAATTTCGACGGGGTCAGCCAGACCAGGCCTTTTTTCGCGTCGAGTTCTTTGACCCGGGCGTAGGACTGTTCGCTGTCGAGTTTTTCGGTGACATGGTTGTAGGCCACCAGCGACACGCCGGTGTATTCCCAGAGCATGTCCAGTTGCCCGCTTTCGTGAGCGCTGCGGGCGAGGTTGCTGCCCAGACCGCCGGTGATCTGCGCGTCGTAACCTTTGCTGCGCAGGTATTGCGCGGTGATTTCCGCGAGCAGGGTCTGCTCGGTGAACACCCGGGCGCCGAGGCGAATCACCGGTTTTTCGGCGGCTTGGGCCAATCCTGCAAGCAGCAGGAGGCAGCTCAAGATCAAGCTAAATCGTTTCATAAATATTCCTTCGCAAGAGCCTTAAGACGGGCGCAAACCGCGTTCCAGCCAGAGACGGCTGGCGAGGGTGACCACGCCATCGAGCAGCAGGGCCAGCAGCGCGGTGCACGCGGCGCCGAGCAGCAGTTGCGGCTGATTGTTCAGGGCGATGCCGGGAAAGATCAGGCTGCCGAGGCTGTTGGCGCCGATCAGGAATGCCAGCGGCGCGGTGCCGACGTTGATCGCCAGTGCCACGCGCACGCCACCGATGATGATCGGCACGGCGTTGGGCAATTCAACTTTCCACAGCACCTGGCGCGGGGTCATGCCGATGCCGACGGCGGCTTCTTTCAGCGAACCCTGGACGTTTTTCAGGCCTTCGTAGGTGTTGCGCACAATCGGCAACAGAGAGGCGAGGAACAAAGCGAAGATTGCCGGGCCACTGCCGATGCCGAGAATCCCCAAGGCAATCGCCAGTACGGCCAGCGGTGGCACGGTGTTGCCGATATTGAAGATCTGCATGAAACGTTCAGCGCGGCCGACCATGGTCGGGCGACTGAGGAAGATACCGGCGGGGATGCCCACGACAAGGGCGGCCAGCATTGAAGCGAGGACGAGAATCAGATGAGCTTGCAGGTAAAACAACAAATCGTCGCGGTAATGTTCGATCGTGTTGATGCCGATCCAGTGGACCAGCAGGGCCAGGAGCGCGATAACCACCGCACCTCCCATCAGCCCTTTGCCATAGCGGATAGCCACAGGCGGACTCCTTTTCTTGTAGTCGGCGAACGCCGTCCCGAGTGGCATGCCATGCCTGGCTGCCGGGAAATAAACGTTCGCGAGAAGCAGCTCCCTCAGCACCGGCAACAAGCGGTCTGAAAGCGAGCCATGAGCGCAGCCTCGTCAGGCTAACTTGCTGATTTTTCAGCCCCTGACGAAATGTCGTAACAGGGGATGGACGTCTCCGTGCTTTAAAAGGTTCCCATCCGGGGCAGCATTTGGCCACCCTTAATGTGCTCAACGGTTCGGTTATTGCATCGAGTTGGGCTATAATCGCGGCCCTTTTTTGAATCACCGCCAGGCGATTTCCCATGACCAACCAGGCCGCCGAAGTCGCGAAACGCCGCACTTTCGCCATTATTTCCCACCCCGATGCCGGTAAAACCACGATCACCGAAAAGCTCCTGTTGATGGGCAAGGCGATTGCAGTGGCCGGCACGGTGAAATCCCGTAAATCCGATCGCCATGCGACATCCGACTGGATGGAGATGGAGAAGCAACGGGGTATTTCCATTACCACGTCGGTCATGCAGTTCCCGTATCGCGAACACATGATCAACCTGCTCGACACCCCGGGCCACGAAGACTTCTCCGAAGACACCTACCGCACCCTGACGGCGGTCGACTCGGCGCTGATGGTGCTCGACGGTGGTAAAGGCGTTGAGCCACGGACCATCGCGCTGATGGACGTCTGCCGTCTGCGTGACACGCCGATCGTCAGCTTCATCAACAAACTCGACCGCGACATCCGCGACCCGATCGAACTGCTCGACGAGATTGAAGCCGTTCTGAAGATCAAGGCTGCGCCGATCACCTGGCCGATCGGTTGCTACCGCGACTTCAAGGGCGTTTATCACCTGGCCGACGACTACATCATTGTCTACACCGCCGGTCACGGTCACGAACGCACCGAAACCAAGATCATCGAGAAACTCGACTCCGACGAGGCGCGCGCGCACTTGGGCGACGAGTACGATCGCTTCCTCGAACAACTGGAATTGGTGCAGGGCGCTTGCCACGAGTTCAACCAGCAGGAGTTCCTCGACGGTCAACTGACCCCGGTGTTCTTCGGTACTGCATTGGGCAACTTCGGGGTCGACCACGTGCTCGACGCCGTCGTTGACTGGGCCCCGCGTCCGCTGGCCCGTGTCGCCAACGAACGTACCGTGGAGCCGGTGGAAGAGAAGTTCTCGGGCTTCATCTTCAAGATCCAGGCGAACATGGACCCGAAGCACCGCGACCGTATCGCCTTCATGCGTATCTGCTCCGGCAAGTACGAGAAAGGCATGAAGATGCGCCACGTGCGTACCGGCAAGGACGTGCGCATCGGCGACGCCCTGACGTTCTTCTCCTCCGAGCGTGAACAGCTGGAAGAGGCGTACGCCGGCGACATCATCGGTCTGCATAACCACGGCACCATCCAGATCGGCGACACCTTCAGCGAAGGCGAAGTCCTCGGTTTCACCGGCATCCCGCACTTCGCCCCGGAACTGTTCCGTCGTGTGCGTTTGCGTGATCCGTTGAAGTCCAAGCAGTTGCGTCAGGGCCTTCAACAGCTGGCTGAAGAGGGCGCGACTCAGGTGTTCTTCCCGGAGCGCAGCAACGACATCATTCTTGGCGCCGTCGGTGTGCTGCAGTTTGATGTGGTAGCGAGCCGCTTGAAGGAGGAATACAAGGTTGAGTGCTCTTATGAGCCGATCACCGTTTACTCCGCGCGCTGGATTGAATGCAGTGACAAGAAGAAGCTTGAGGAGTTTTCCAACAAGGCTGTGGAGAACCTGGCATTGGATGGCGGTGGGCACCTGACCTATCTGGCGCCGACGCGGGTTAACCTGGCGTTGATGGAAGAGCGGTGGCCGGATGTGAAATTCCGTGCGACGCGTGAGCATCATTAAGCGTTGAGCTGAGTTGTCTGGAGCCCCTGAGGTGTAGGCCTTGGGGGCTTTTTTTGGGCTTTGGTCTTGGCGGCCTTTGGGCCGACCAGGCTTCGGGTGGTTTGGGTGTATATCCGTTTTTTCGGTGATGGCGGATTAGGGTTCCGCCCTTACGGCGGGTCACTTTTTCCAGACGCCGAAAAAGTAACCAAAAAGGCTTGCTCCTGCGTTCGGCCCGCTCGCTGGGGCTCGGGGTTCCTTCGCTCCGGGATCGATCCGGGGGCAGCGCCTACGGTTTGCTTCGCTGCACCTCCTCTCGCTGTGTTTGGCTGCGCCAAACGGTCGCTACGCTCCCACCCCCGGATCAATCCCTCCGCTCAGCCTTCCGATGTCGCCCGTGGATCAAGATCAAGATCAAGAGCTTTCGGCGAGCTGACACTCGGCCATTTGAGTGGTGAAGAGCATGCGCTGGGCTTTTGCTTTCCTGTAGGAGCCAGCCTGCTGGCGATGGCGGCCTGACAGCCGACCAATCTCCAACAGACCACACCCATCCCAATGTGGGAGCTGGCTTGCCAGCGATGGCGGCCTCCGAGCCGACCAATCTCCAACAGACCACACCCAATCCCACTGTAGGAGCCAGCCTGCTGGCGATGGCGGCCTGACAGCCGACCAATCTCCAAAAGACCACACCCAATCTCACTGTGGGAGCGGGCTTGCTCGCGAAGGCGGTTTCACAGCCGACCATTCTCCAACTGCCTGCAGCCAATCCCACTGTAGGAGCCAGCCTGCTGGCGATGGCGGCCTGACAGCCGACCAATCTCCAACAGACCATACCCAATCCTACTGTGGGAGCGGGCTTGCTCGCGAAGGCGGTTTCACAGCCGACCATTCTCCAACTGCCTGCACCCAATCCCACTGTAGGAGCCAGCCTGCTGGCGATGGCGGCCTGACAGCCGACCAATCTCCAACAGACCACACCCAATCCCACTGTGGGAGCGGACTTGCTCGCGAAGGCGGTTTCACAACCGACCATTTTCTAATCGAACTGAGCGCCCGAAGGTTGCGATCTTTTGGACTTAAAAAGCGAAGTCAAAAGATCGCAGCCTACGGCAGCTCCTGCAGGGACTGTAGGGCGACTCCGTATTTTGAGATCTCGATGTTTTTGAGCGCGACAAGCGGCGTGCTGACCGTTGGTGTTTCTGTCGACGGTGATCTGGACATTGGGTGAAGCTTTTTTCATGCCGCCGATGAATGTGCTGGTCATGCGGCACGCGCAGGGTGGCAAAAGCGGTCAGTATTTTGGTCTGTTTTTCATGGGCTGGAGCGCCAGTGCATTGCTGTCGCCGGTACTCAGTGGGCAGTTGTATGGTCGCTTCGGCGGCCACAGCGTATGGCTTTCGAGTGCGACGCTGGCGCTTCTGACCCTGCCGTTGATCTGCCTTGCAACACGCTCATTGACCCAGGCCAAGGCGCTGGTCGCCACCAGGCATGCCGCCTCGCTTAGCTGATTCGGTTATAGAAGTTATTCAGAAGTGATCTGCCAAACCGGGGCATTTCCGAGGTCTCGTTAGCGTCCTATCTGGTGAACCGGACTGATCGGAACTAGATTTCATTCAGCGCCGGATTGGCACCCCAGGCTTCAACCACGAAAGGATGGAAATGGCTATGAGCATTTTTCAACGCGTTGTGCTGTTGCTTAAGGTTTTGGTGATGTTGACGCTTGGCACCACGGCAGCGTGGGCGAGTTCCGCCACGCCACAACAAGGTTTTAATGCAGCCCACGGACAAGCCGGTGTGGTCATGCTGGCCAAGTCGGAATCCGAACCGGGTGATCAGGACCAGGGCGGCAGCAAGGACGATGACGACTCGACCACTGACGAGCCGGACACTGACGATGATGACGGCGACAGCCAGTCGTAAATCGCCGGCAAAAGAAAACCCCTTCTTCCCCGACTGATGCGCAATCGGAGGAGAAGGGGTTTGGGTAACACGTTACCTCCGGATAAACACGATCCCTGTAGGAGCTGCGGCACGCTGCGATCTTTTGATCTTGATGCTGAAAATCAACAGATCGCAGCCTCGTTTCACTCGACAGCTCCTACAGGTTTTGTGTCGGTCTTCGGTTTTGCTTACGCGGCGCCGTCGAGGAACTGCTCGGCGTAGTGGCATGCCACCTGCCGATTGTCGAGCTGGCGCAAGGCCGGCTCTTCGCTGCTGCAACGTTCGGTCGCGTAAGGGCAGCGCTTGTGGAACGCGCAGCCCGGTGGCGGGTTCAGCGGGTTGGGCAGTTCGCCGACGATCTTGATTTTCGGCTTGTCCGGATCCGGGTGGATCGTTGGCGTCGCCGACAACAAGGCTTGGGTGTACGGGTGCAGAGGACGGGTGTAGATGTCCTCTTTCGGGCCCATTTCCACCGGCCGGCCGAGGTACATCACCAGCACCGAATCAGCGACGTGACGCACCACTGCCAGGTTGTGCGAGATGAACACGTAGGCGGTGTTGAATTCCTGCTGCAGATCCATGAACAGGTTCAGCACCTGCGCCTGAATCGACACGTCCAGCGCCGAGGTCGGTTCATCCGCCACCAGCACTTTCGGTTGCAGCATCATCGCCCGCGCCAGGGCGATCCGCTGGCGCTGACCGCCGGAGAACATGTGCGGATAGCGCTGGTAGTGCTCGGGACGCAAGCCGACCTGCTTCATCATCGCCTGGACTTTCTCGCGACGTTCGGTGGCCGACAGGTTGGTGTTGATCAGCAGCGGCTCGGCCAGTTGATCACCGATTTTCTGCCGTGGGTTCAACGACGCGTACGGGCTCTGGAACACCATCTGCACGTCTTTGCGCAGTTGCTTGCGCTGGGCCTTGTCGGCACCGGCGACTTCCTGACCGGCGATTTTCAGCGAGCCGGACGACGGCTCTTCAATCAGGGTCAGGGCACGGGCCAGGGTGGATTTGCCGCAGCCCGATTCGCCCACCACGGCGAGGGTCTTGCCGGCTTCCAGTTCGAACGACACACCGTTGAGGGCGCGCACGGTCGCATGGCCCTTGAACAGGCCACGGGAGACTTCGTAGTGACGGGTCAAGTCGCGGGCGGTAAGTACGACGGCCATTACGCCACCTCCTGGTTCAGCGGGAAGAAGCAGCGCGCGAGGCTGTTGCTTTTCGGATCAAGGGCTGGACGCTGCGCGCGGCAGCTGTCCTGCACGTACGGGCAGCGCGGCGACAGCAGGCAACCTTGCGGACGGTCGTAACGCCCCGGAACGATACCCGGCAGAGTCGACAGGCGTGAGGCGCCCAGACTGTGCTCGGGAATCGCCTTGAGCAGCGCTTCGCTGTACGGGTGCGCCGGGATGTCGAACAGTTGCGGCACCTGACCGACTTCCACCGCTTGGCCGGCGTACATCACGCACACGCGCTGGGCGGTTTCAGCCACGACCGCGAGGTCGTGGGTGATCAGCACCAGACCCATGTTCTGTTCTTTCTGCAACGCCAGCAGCAGATCCATGATCTGTGCCTGAATCGTTACGTCCAGCGCCGTGGTCGGTTCGTCGGCGATCAGCAGTTTTGGCTCGCCGGCAATCGCCATGGCAATCGCGACACGCTGGCTCATACCGCCGGACAGTTGGTGCGGGTAGGCGTCCATACGGCTGGCGGCGCCCGGGATTTCAACTTTTTCCAGCAGTTCGATGGCACGTTTGCGCGCTTGCTTGCCGGACATTTTCAGGTGCAGGCGCAGCACTTCTTCGATCTGGAAACCGACGGTGTAGCTCGGGTTGAGCGCGGTCATCGGGTCCTGGAACACCATCGCCAGGTCTTTGCCGACGATCTGCCGACGCTGGCGGTTGCTCAGCTTGAGCATGTTCTTGCCGTCGAAGCTCAGGGAGTCGGCAGTGACGATCCCCGGGTGCTCGATCAGGCCCATCAGCGCCATCATGGTCACGGACTTGCCCGAACCGGACTCGCCAACGATCGCCAGGACTTCGCCCTTGTCGACTTTCAGGTCGAGGCCGTCGACTACTGGAACGGCGTTCTTGTCGCCGAAGCGAACGTTGAGATTCTTGATTTCTAGCAGTGACATGGGAATCTCCTCAGGCGGCGTTCTTGAGTTTCGGGTCCAGCGCATCGCGCAGACCGTCGCCCATCAAGTTGATTGCCAGCACGCTGAGCAAAATGGTCAAACCAGGCAGACTGACGACCCACCAGGCGCGTTCGATGTAGTCGCGGGCCGAGGCCAGCATGGTGCCCCACTCAGGGGTTGGCGGTTGTACGCCAAGGCCGAGGAAGCCCAGCGCCGCAGCATCGAGAATCGCCGAAGAGAAACTCAGGGTCGCCTGCACGATCAGTGGCGCCATGCAGTTGGGCAGCACGGTGATGAACATCAGGCGTGGCAGACCGGCACCGGCCAGGCGCGCGGCGGTCACGTAGTCGCGGTTCAGTTCGCCCATCACCGCAGCACGGGTCAGACGCACGTAGGACGGCAAGGACACCACAGCGATAGCGATCACGGTGTTGATCAGGCCTGGGCCGAGGATGGCGACAATCGCCACAGCCAGCAGCAGCGACGGCAGGGCCAGCATGATGTCCATCAGACGCATGATGGTCGGGCCGATCATTTTCGGGAAGAAGCCGGCGAACAGACCCAGCAGGATCCCCGGGATCAGCGACATCACCACCGACGACAGACCGATCAGCAGCGACAGGCGCGAACCCTGGATCAGGCGCGACAGCAGGTCACGCCCCAGTTCATCGGTGCCGAGCAGGAACTGCATCTGCCCGCCTTCGAGCCACGCCGGTGGCGTCAGCAGGAAGTCACGGTATTGCTCGCTCGGGTTATGCGGGGCAACCCACGGCGCGAAGATTGCGCAGAAAATCACCAGCAGCATGAACAGCAGACCGGCAACTGCGCCCTTGTTCTTGGAGAAGGCTTGCCAGAATTCTTTGTACGGCGACGGGTACAGCAGACTTTGATCCGCGCTTGGGGCGGCATTGGCTACTGAGGATGTTGGAGTGCTCATGGGTATGGACCTCAGCGCTGATGACGGATGCGTGGGTTGGCAAAGCCGTAGAGGATGTCCACCACGAAGTTGACCAGAATCACCAGGCAGGCGATTAACAGGATGCCGTTTTGCACAACCGGGTAGTCCCGGGCGCCGATGGCTTCGATCAGCCATTTACCGATGCCGGGCCAGGAGAAGATGGTTTCGGTCAGGACTGCACCGGCCAGCAGGGTGCCGACTTGCAGACCGACCACGGTCAGAACCGGAATCAGCGCGTTGCGCAGGCCGTGCACGAACACCACGCGCGCCGGCGACAGGCCTTTGGCCCGGGCGGTACGGATGTAGTCTTCACGCAGCACTTCGAGCATCGACGAACGGGTCATCCGCGCGATCACCGCCAGCGGAATGGTGCCGAGCACGATGGCCGGCAGGATCAGGTGATGCAGCGCATCGAGGAACGCGCCCATGTCATCGGCCAGCAGCGTGTCGATCAGCATGAAACCGGTGCGCGGCTCGATGTCGTAGAGCAGGTCGATCCGTCCGGAGACCGGGGTCCAGCCCAGGCTCACCGAGAAGAACATGATCAGGATCAGGCCCCACCAGAAGATCGGCATCGAATACCCCGCCAGGGAGATGCCCATCACCCCGTGGTCGAACAGGGATCCTCGCTTGAGGGCCGCAATCACCCCGGCCAGCAGGCCCAGGATGCCGGCGAACAGCAGGGCGGCCATGGACAGTTCCAGGGTCGCCGGGAAGAGAGAGGTGAACTCGGTCCATACGCTTTCACGCGTACGCAGGGATTCGCCGAGATCGCCGTGGGCCAGTTTGCCGATGTAGTCCAGATACTGGGCATACAGCGGTTTGTTCAGACCTAGGCGTTCCATTGCCTGAGCGTGCATTTCGGGGTCGACCCGACGTTCGCCCATCATCACTTCCACGGGGTCGCCAGGGATCATGCGAATCAACGCGAAAGTCAGCAGGGTGATGCCGAAAAACGTGGGGATCAACAACCCCAGTCGGCGGGCAATAAAACTAAACATCTTGTGTGGTACCTCATCAGCCGGTTAGGCGTGCCCGGCGACCCTGGGGTCAGGGAGGCCGGGAGTTTCTTATCTACTTCACCTGGGTGGTGGCGAAGTTATTAGTGGTGAGAGGGCTGATGTGATAACCCTCTACGTTGTTGCGCATTGCGGTAAACATACGGGTGTGGGCCATGCTGATCCACGGTTGGTCCTGATTAAACAGCACTTGGGCCTGTTCGTAGAGCTTGGCGCGTTCGGCCGGATCTACTTTAGCCCGTGCTTCGTCCAGCAGTGCCTGGAATTTCTCGTTGCACCAGCGCGCGTAGTTTTCGCCGTTCTTGGCCGCTTCGCAACTGAGCATAGGCGTCAGGAAGTTATCCGGGTCGCCGTTGTCGCCCGCCCATCCGGCCGACACCATGTCGTGCTCGCCGGCCTTGGCGCGTTTGAGCATCTCGCCCCATTCCATCACGCGGATGTCGATCTTGATCCCGACTTTCGCCAGGTCAGCCTGCATCATCTGCGCGCCGAGCATCGGATTCGGGTTGGTCGGGCCACCACCGTTACGGGTAAACAGGGTAAACACGGTGCCTTCCGGAACCCCGGCCTCCTTGAGCAGGGCGCGCGCCTTGTCGAGGTCACGTGGCGGGTTCTTCAGGTCGTGGTTGTAGCCCAGCAGCGTCGGCGGGTACGGGTTGACCGCGACCGAGGCGTTGCCTTTGCCGAACAGCGCGTTGACGTAGGCTTCCTTGTCGAAGGCGATATCAATCGCTTTGCGCACTCGCACGTCGCTGATGTATTTGTGCTGGGTGTTCATGGCGATGTACGAGACGGTCATCGCGTCCATCTCGTCGACCTTCAAGTTGCTGTCTTTCTTGATGCTCGGGATGTCATCCGGCTTCGGATACAGCGCGATCTGGCACTCGTTGGCCTTGAGTTTCTGCAGACGCACGTTGTTGTCGGTGGCGATCGCCAGAATCAGCGCGTCGGCCGGGGCCTTGCCACGGAAGTAGTCCGGGTTGGCCTTGAAGCGTACCTGGGCGTCCTTGGCGTAACGCTGGAAGATGAACGGGCCGGTGCCCACAGGCTTGTTGTTGAGGTCGCCGGTCTTGCCGGACTTGAGCAACTGGTCGGCGTATTCGGCCGGGTAGATCGAGGAGAACGCCATGGCGATGTCGGCCAGGAACGGCGCTTCGCGGCGGGTCAGGGTGAACTTGACCGTGTTGTCGTCGACTTTCTCTACGCTTTTGAGCAGTTCCTTGAAGCCCATGCTTTCAAAGTACGGGAAGCCCACGCTCGACAGTTTGTGCCACGGGTGATTCGGGTCCAGCTGGCGCTGGAAGCTCCAGACCACGTCGTCGGCGTTCATGTCGCGGGTCGGCTTGAAATATTCGGTGGTGTGAAACTTGACGCCTTTGCGCAGGTGGAACGTGTAGGTCAGGCCGTCGTCACTGATGTCCCAGGACTCGGCGAGCGCCGGGATCACTTCGGTGGTGCCGGGCTTGAAGTCGGCCAGACGGTTGAAGATCGTTTCGGCCACCGCATCGGCAGTGACTGCAGTTGTGTACTGGACCATATCGAAGCCTTCCGGGCTGGCTTCGGTGCAGACCACCAAGGGTTTGGCCGAGACGCCGATGGCGGCGCTCAACAACGCGGCAGCGACGGCCGCACGTAGGGGAAGCATTTTCATCGATAACCCTCTGCAATCGGTTGAAGACAAAAAACCGAACGGCCGACTCGTCATGAGTCAGCCGTCGGTCAGCGGTTTTTACAGGATGTTGAATGGAATCGTAGTCACGAGACGGAACTCGTTGATGTTGCCGTCAGCCTGGTGCTCGCTCGCGCGGTGAGTGGTGTAAGTCGCGCGAATCGCGGTGGCCTTCAGAGGACCACTCTGTACGGCGTAAGAGGCGCCGATGCCGTATTCGTAGTGGCTTTCGCCGTCCATCAGGCTCAGGTCGCCGCGCTTGTCACCTGGAACGGTGTAGGCAGTGCCGGTGTAGTGAGTCCCGTCGATGCCCCAGCCGCGAGCCTGGTAGATGTTGAACTTCAGGCCTGGCACGCCGTATTCGGCCATGTTGATGCCGTAGGCGATCTGGAAGGATTTCTCGTTCGGGCCGTTGAAGTCCGACAGCAGGGAGTTGGCCAGGTAGATGCCGTTGGTTTCGTGCAGGTAGTCGAAGTACTCGTCACCGTTCACTTGCTGGTACGAGAAGGTCAGGCTATGCGCCTGGTGGGTCAGGCCGAACGACAGCGAGTAGGTGTCGTTGTCGATGTTGCCCATCAACTTTTTGCCTTCGTCGACGGTTTTGTAGTAGTTCAGGCCGGTGGTCAGGCTAAGTACCTGGCTATCACCCAGTTCGTGGGTGGCGCCGAAGTAGTACTGGTTCCAGAAGTCTTCGACATTGGCTACGTAAAGGCTGGTTTTCAGGCTTTTGAGCGGCTGATAGTTGACGCCGGCGGTGTAGACCTTGTCGGTTTCCGCGCCGTTGGCACCGTATTCGCTGCGGAACTTCGACAGGCTTTGCTCGGTACGAGGCGAGACGCGGTCGAAACCGGCCAGGTCGAACGACAGGTTGTTGAATTCTTCGCTGTGCAGGCTGATACCTTCGAAGCTCGAAGGCAGCGGACGGTTGCCGATGACGTCGACGATCGGGGTGCTGAAATTCTGGCGGCCTGCGGTCAGCGTAGTGTTGGAAACACGGAACTTGACGTTGGCCAGACCCAGTTTGCTCCACTGGTCGACAGCGTCACCGTCGGAGTGCGCCAGGGTACGGTTGGAACCGCCGGCGATGTCCTTGCGGTCACGGTCGAGAGCGATGGCGTTGTAGGCCGCGACTTCGGTGCTGACGCCAACGGTGCCTTGGGTGAAGCCCGAGGTGTAGTTGACGATTGTGCCTTGAACCCAGTTGATACGACGTGCGGTCGGTGTTTTGACCACGGGCGAAGTGTTCTTGTCACTGTTTTTCACGTAGCTGAAGGTGTCATCGCGACGCTTCAGTTCGTTGGCATACCAGTTACGCGTGGTGCCGCCCAGACTTTGTCCATCGACAAAGCCTTTGGCCTCGCTTTGGGCGCTGCTGCCGGCCAGAGTGGTCGGTACGAATTCCTGACTAACAGGTTCCGCATACGCCGTAGCGGTGATGCTGCTGATGGCCAAAGCCAGTATCGCAGTGCTGCTCAGTTTCATGGGTGAAGCTCCTTTACTTTCTTTTTATGCCGGCTTTTTTGGGTTGGCCGGTTATTGGTTTAGAACTCATTCACACATCGCAAACGTTTGCAAAAGGCCTGATTGGCGAATTTCGGCAAAGCGCTTGCGTGAGGGGGATAGACAGCCCCCTCAGCGTTGCGGCTAATCGGTTGGGTTAATCGATACTGACGCCCGAGAACACATTGCGACCGAAGGGGCTGACCTTGAAGCCTTCAACCCTGGCGCTTAACGGCTGGTTGACCGTCGAGTGGGCGACAGGCGTGATCGGCACTTGCTGCTTGAGCAACTGCTGCGCCTGTTTGTAGAGCACGGTGCGCTGGTCGCGGTCGGTGACGACCTTGGCCTCTTTGATCAGCTTGTCGTAAGCCGGGTCGCACCACATGGAGTAGTTGTTGCCGCCAATCGCGTCGCAGCTGTACAGGGTGCCCAGCCAGTTGTCCGGATCACCGTTGTCGCCGGTCCAGCCGATCAGGCTGATATCGTGCTCGCCATTCTTGGTGCGCTTGATGTACTCGCCCCATTCGTAGCTGACGATCTTCACTTTCAGACCGATCTTGGCCCAGTCAGCCTGGAGCATTTCGGCCATCAATTTGGCATTCGGGTTGTACGGACGCTGTACCGGCATCGCCCACAGGGTGATCTCGGTGCCTTCCTTGACGCCGGCAGCCTTGAGCAGCTCGCGGGCTTTTTCCGGGTTGTAGGCGGCGTCTTTGATGCTGTCGTCGTAGGACCACTGGGTCGGCGGCATGGCGTTGACCGCCAGCTGTCCGGCGCCTTGATAAACGGCGTTGAGAATCCCTTGTTTATTCACCGCCATGTCCAGCGCCTGACGCACTTCGAGCTGGTCGAACGGCTTGTGACGGACGTTGTAGGCGATGTAGCCGAGGTTGAAACCGGGCTTGGAAATCAGCTGCAGTTTCGGATCGTTCTTCAGCGCTTCAACATCAGCCGGGCGCGGATGCAGGGTGATCTGGCATTCGCCGGCCTTGAGTTTCTGCACGCGTACCGAGGCGTCGGTGTTGATCGCGAAAATAAGGTTCTTCAGCTTGACCCGGCTCGGGTCCCAGTAATGCTCGTTGCCGGTGTAACGGATGTTCGAGTCTTTCTGATAGCTCTTGAACACGAACGGCCCGGTGCCGACCGGCTTCTGGTTGATGTCGCTCGGCTTGCCTTCGGCCAGCAGCTTGTCGGCGTATTCGGCGGACAGGATGGCAGCGAAGCTCATGGCGATGTTCTGGATGAACGCGGCGTCGACGCTGTTGAGCGTGAACTCCACGGTCAGCGGCCCGGTCTTTTCGACCTTGGCGATGTTCTTGTTCAGGCTCATCCCGTTGAAGTACGGGAATTCGGTCGGATAAGCCTTACGGAATGGCTGCGCGGGATCGAGCATGCGGTTAAACGTGAACAGCACGTCGTCGGCGTTGAAATCGCGCGTCGGTTTGAAGTACGGCGTTGTATGAAACTTCACACCTTCACGCAGGTGAAAGGTGTACTTGAGACCATCCTCGGAAATATCCCACTTGGTTGCCAGACCCGGTACGACGTTGGTCGCGCCTTTTTCGAACTCGACCAGACGGTTGTACAGCGGCTCGGCGGCGTCGTTATCGGTTGCCGTCGTGTATTGCGCGGTATCGAAACCCGCCGGGCTGCCCTCGGAGCAGAACACCAGACTGTCGCTGGCGGCGTAACTGACCGAGGTGGCGGCCAACAGGCCGGCGCCCAGCAATGCGGAAAAAACCAAGGTATGGCGCATGACGCTCCCTCTTTTTTTAGTGTTGTTCAATGCACCGCGATCCCGTCCAGGGAAGTTGAGGTTGCATTGAGCTCAATCCAGTACGTACAGCAAGCCGGTGGCCCACGCAGAAACTGGTCAGAGCCCGACGGTAGGGGCCGTGGGTCTGGCAGTAAATGCGTAATTGCCTGAAAACTCGTAGGAAAAGTCGACGCGTCCTCTGCCGCTGCAGTCATCCGCAGCGGAATTGGCTGTAGGCAAATTCCTGACTTCCCGGCAGCGAAAGCAACGGCGACGTCATGAACGCCGCCGTTGCAATGGCTTAATTGCTGACGCTGACGCCGTAGAAGGAATTCAAGCCGAATGGGCTGATCTTGAAGTCCTGCACGTTGGCGCGCATGGGTTGGAACACCGTCGAGTGAGCGATAGGTGTGTATGGAACAGCATCTTTAAGGACGTGTTGCGCCTGTTTGTACAGTTCGGTGCGCTTGGCCTGGTCGGTGGTGCGTTTGGCATCCTTGACGAGACCGTCGTACTTCTTGTCGCACCACTTGGAGAAGTTGTTGCCGTTGAGCGAGTCGCAGCCGAACAGTACGTTCAGCCAGTTGTCCGGATCACCATTGTCACCGCTCCAGCCAATCAGCATGGCCTGGTTCTCGCCACCTTTGGAACGCTTGATGTACTCGCCCCACTCGTAGCTGGTGATCTTCACGTTCAGGCCGATCTTCTTCCAGTCGGACTGGAGCATTTCAGCCATCAGCTTGGCGTTCGGGTTGTACGGACGCTGAACCGGCATCGCCCACAGAACGATCTCGGTACCTTCCTTGACGCCAGCTTCCTTGAGCAGTTGCTTGGCTTTTTCAGGATCGTACTTGGCGTCCTTGATGGTGGTGTCGTAGGACCACTGGGTCGGCGGCATGGCGTTCACGGCCAGTTGGCCGGCGCCCTGGTAAACCGAATCGATGATCTGCGGTTTGTTCACCGCCATGTCCAGCGCCTGACGTACGCGCAGGTCAGCCAGCGGGTTAGGCTCGTTGCTGCCCTTGACCTTGTCCATCACGTTGTAGGCGATGTAGCCCAGGTTGAAACCGGCCTGGTCAGGCATCTTCAGGGTCTTGTCGGCCTTGAGCGCCGCGAGATCCGCCGGACGCGGGAACAGGGTGACCTGGCACTCGTTCTTTTTCAGCTTCTGGATACGTACCGACGGGTCGGTGGTGATGGCGAAGATCAGGTTGTCGATCTTCACGTCTTCAGGCTTCCAGTAGTCCTTGTTCCCGGTGTAGCGGATGTTGGAGTCTTTCTGGTAGCTCTTGAACACGAACGGGCCGGTGCCGATCGGCTTCTGGTTGATGTCGGCAGCCTTGCCTTCCTTGAGCAGCTGGGCAGCGTACTCGGCGGACTGGATCGAGGCGAAGCTCATGGCCATGTTCTGGATGAACGCGGCGTCGACTTCTTTCAGGGTGAACTTGACGGTGTGGTCGTCGACTTTATCGATCTTGGTGATGTTGGTATCCATCCCCATGTCGGTGAAGTACGGGAATTCGGTCGGGTACGCCTTACGGAACGGATCATCCTTGTTAATCATGCGATTGAAGGTGAACAGCACGTCGTCGGCGTTGAACTCACGAGTCGGCTTGAAATACGGGGTGGTGTGGAACTTGACGCCTTCACGCAGGTGGAAGGTGTAGGTCAGGCCGTCCGGGGAAATGTCCCAGCTGGTGGCCAGGCCAGGAACAACAGCGGTACCGCCGCGCTCGAACTGGCTCAGACGGTTGAACATGGTTTCTGCTGAGGCGTCGAAGTCGGTTCCGGTGGTGTACTGGCCCGGGTCGAAACCGGCCGGGCTCCCTTCGGAGCAGAACACCAGGTTAGTCGCAGCGGATGCGAATGGTGCGGAGGCTAACAAGCCTGCGCCGACTAAAAACGGAATGACCGCGTGTTTAAGCATGTTGGCCTCATGATTTGTTGTCATTTTTTAATATTGAGGTACGACCTCGTGAGTCGTGCCTGCGGATACTTATGCAGGGGCCATACCCAATGCAAGATCCAGAGCGACTGCCGGCCTCAAAGCGTGGCACGAACGTACCTTAATGTCGCATTTGTATAAGAGTTGACGCATTTGACCGTTTGCGGGCGTTTTTTACGGTGCAAACGAAGCCCCAAAACGGTGCGCTGGTCACGTTGTGTGCGCCGCTCTGGGGCTCGGTGTTACTTATTTATACCCACGCCGTAGAAGGGCGTCAGGCCGAACGGGCTGATCTTGAAGTCGGTCACTTCTTTGCGCAGCGGCTGGAACACGGTCGAGTTGGCAATCGGGGTGATCGGCACCTGCTGTTTAAGGATCAGTTGCGCCTGTTGATACAGTTTTACCCGTTGCGCCTTGTCGGTGGTCACCTTGGCCTGCTGCACCAGTTTGTCGTAGGCCGGGTCGCACCACTTGGCGTAGTTACTGCCCTTGACCGCCGCGCAGCTGTAGAGCACGCCGAGCCAGTTGTCCGGGTCACCGTTGTCACCTGTCCAACCATAGATCATGGCGTCGTGTTCGCCATTTTTCGCGCGCTTGATGTACTCGCCCCATTCATAGCTGACGATGTTGGCCTTGATCCCGATCTTCTCCCAATCCTGCTGGATCATCTGCGCCGACATCCGCGCATTCGGGTTGGAGGCGCGCTGCACGGTCATCGCCCACAGGTTGATGGTGGTACCTGGCGCCACTCCCGCTTCCTTGAGTAATGCCTTGGCTTTCACCGGGTCGTACGGCGCGTCCTTGATGTTCGGGTCATACGACCACTGCGCCGGCGGCAAGGCGTTCTGCGCCAGTTGGCCGGCACTCTGGTAGACGGCTTTGATGATCGCCGGTTTGTCGATGGCCATGTCCAGCGCCTGCCGCACCTTGAGCTGATCCAGTGGCGGGTGAGTGGTGTTGTAGGCGAGGAAGCCGAGGTTGAAACCGGCCTGCTTCAATACGCGCAGGTTCGGGTCTTGTTCCATCACTTCGATGTCCGCCGGGCGCGGGTAGCCGCTGACCTGGCATTCGCCGGTCTTGAGTTTTTGCAGGCGTACGGCGGCGTCGGGGGTGATCGAGAAGATCAGGTTGTCGATCTTCACGTCTTCGGGTTTCCAGTAGGCCTTGTTCGCGGCGTAGCGGATTTGTGAGTCTTTCTGGTAGCGCTTGAACACGAACGGGCCGGTGCCCACCGGTTTCTGGTTGAGGTCGGCGGCTTTGCCTTCCTTTAATAGCTGGGCAGCGTATTCGGCCGATTGCACCGAGGCGAAGCTCATGGCGAGGTTTTGCACGAACGCGGCGTCGACGTTGTTGAGGTTGAAGCGCACGGTCTGCTCGTCGAGTTTTTCCACCGATTTGATCGTGGTGTTCAGGCCCATGTCGGTGAAGTACGGGGATTCGGCGGGGTAGGCCTTGCGGAAGGCGTTGTCCGGGTCGAGCAGGCGCTGGAAGGTGAACAGCACGTCGTCGGCGTTGAAATCGCGGGTGGGTTTGAAGTAGTCGGTGGTGTGGAATTTTACGTTTTGGCGCAGGTGGAAGGTGTACTGGAGGCCGTCCGAGCTTACGTCCCAGTTGGTTGCCAGGCCGGGTTCGACTTCGGTGCCGCCGCGTTTGAATTGGGTGAGGCGGTTGAAGATGGTTTCGGCGGAGGCGTCGAAGTCGGTGCCGCTGGTGTATTGGCTGGGGTCGAAGCCTGCGGGGCTGGCTTCGGAGCAGTAGACCAGGGTGGTGGCTGCGTTGGCTATGGGGGCTATGGCTGTCAGTGCGAGGGTGATTAGTAGTGGTTTTAGGGTGAATCTTTCCATGGAGTCCCCGGGATTTGGAGGTGGTTGTTTTTTCAGGTTAGCGGGGATTTGGGTGTGTTCGGAAATATCGTTTTTTCTGTTGAGATGTCTATCTCGGTATATGTGGCGGCTTTCGTCGAGTACATATCCGTTGCTGCGGTAACGGCTGCTTAGGGTTCCGCCCTGACGGCGGGTCACTTTGGCAAAAGCCCCAAAGTAACCAAAGGGCTTTACCCTGACGTTCGGCCCTCGCCTAGGCTCGGGTTCCTTCGCTCCGGGATTCATCCTGGGGCAGCGCCTACGGTTTGCTTCGCTGCACCTCCTCTCGCTGTGTTTGGCTGCGCCAAACGGTCGCTGCGCTCCCACCCCCGGATAAACCCCTCCACTCAGCCTGCCGACGGGCCCTCAGATCAAAAGCGGTACTCGAGCTAACGCTCATCGTGTGAGTGGTGAAAAGCGGGTGCGGCGACTGGCTAAGTGATGACGGCCTGACAGCCGACCAATCTCTAACTGCCTGCACGCCATCCACTGTGGGAGCGGGCTTGCTCGCGAAGAGGCCCGTCCAGTCACCCAATAACCTTGGCCTGTTTAAAGTCGTTTCAAATAACCAGAACCTTCCCACAAGGTTTTCAGGTTGTCCCTCGGACGCCAGCTCTCTAGCCTTGAGCTGTCGCTGAAGATTCAGCGATCGGGCGTGAGAACCCGGCAGTTCATAGTCATTCAGTGCCCATACCCGCATAATTGCCGCCAGCCAATACGCTGTATGCAATTACGTTATGGCGGCTCTGTGCGGGCAGACTTTTGTCTGGCCGGGTGCCTATGACCGGTTTCTCACCCCGCACACAGCTGCCACCTCTTCGTCGTGTGAGAAACGGCTTGAGGTGGTCCAACGTCATAGGTGAAATGCATGTCCAAGCCTGTCCCCGATCCACCCCCAGAAACAACGCCACTCTCCGAAGCCCTCCACGCCGAAGACCTCGCGAAAAACCGCGAAGCCATCAAACGTGCCCTCGATTTCTACCTCAGCCCCGAAGCCACAAAACCGCGTCTGCCCAGTTCGATGTTCCTCGTCCACCCGGGCATCGACACGGAAAGCCTGCTGGCGCATGCCTGTGAATCCCTGGCCTCGGCCAATACCATGGCCAGTGATTTCGCCGATCAGCTCAGTCGCCCGCAGCGCAATACGGCGCTGGCGATTCAGCAGATCATCATGCTGGCTGAACTGGCGGTGAACCGGGCGCTGGATCGGGTGGATCCGCAAGGCTGACGACCGCGTTATCGTTCTTCGCGAGCAAGCCCGCTCCCACAGGGGGAATGCATTTCAAACTGTGGGAGCGGGCTTGCTCGCGAAGGCGGCAGATCAAACAACACAAATTTCAGGCACAAAAAAACCGGCGATCATTCACTGATCGCCGGTTTCTCATTCATCGCACATCAACTCACTGCATCAGCACTTCAATCGAGCCATCGGCGGTCAGGCTGACCTGGCTGGTGCCGGCTTCAACTTCTGGTGTCACCGGTGCCGAATCCGCCATGCCGGCGGCTTTCATCATCATCGGGGCGCGCATGTACGGTTGCGGGAAGCCATTGCTGTTGAGGTTCAGGTTGACGATTTTGTAGCCCTTGCCGCCCAGTGCATCGGTGGCCAGTTGCGCGCGGGCCTTGAAGGCGCTGACGGCTTCTTTCAGCAACTTGTCTTCGCTGGCCTTGCGGGTCGGCTCGGCGATGGCGAAGTCCATGCCGCCCATTTTCAAGTCGGTCAGCAGTTCGCCGGTGAGTTTGGACAGGGCGGCGAAGTCGGCGCTTTCCAGGCGCAGTTCGGCGCGCTCACGCCAGCCAGTGATTTTCTGGCCCTTGGTGTCGTAGATCGGGTAGCTGTTGCGGCTGCCCTGGCGCAGGGTGATGTCCTTGACTTGCTTGGCCTGGGCCAGTGCCTTGTTCATGGTGGTGCTGACGTCGGCGGCGAGTTTGGCCGGGTCGGTGTTTTGCGCTTCGGTGTAGAGCGTCACGATCATCAGGTCGCGGGCCACTTCCAGGCTGACTTCGGCGCGCAGGGAAATCTGGTTGTAGTGCAGCTCATCGGCGGCCAGCGCCGGAAGGCTGGCGACGCTGCCGACGGTCAGGGCGAGAAGGGCGGCGCTGCGGCGAAATGTGTGCATGAAAGCTCCTTGATGAGGGCGCAGGTGCTGGATCGGGGGGCCTGCGTGAAACCATCAGACTCTAGCTTTTATGCTCCGGTTCGCCCAGTTACAACTTCTATACAGATGGCCGGGATCACCGCAGATCCTGAGTCGAGTGCGCTCTTGTGGCGAGGGAGCTTGCTCCCGCTGGACTGCGAAGCAGTCCCAAACCCGGCAACCGTGATCTGCCAGAAATACCGGAGATACCGGATTTACGACTGCTTCGCAGCCGAGCGGGAGCAAGCTCCCTCGCCACAGGTGATCTCGGGCAGCCATGCGGGGTAGACCAATTTTTCGGCAACGCCATGTGGTCATTTGCCGCACTTTCGCCTCTCAAAGCCGTGGCTTGGTTATACTCCGTGCGATTCGCCTGGAGCGCTCATCAGGAGAGCTCATGCTCGCCCCCGTACAACTGACTTCCGCCACTCGCCAGAACCTCTGGCGGCTGACTTTTATCCGCACCCTGGTGCTCGCCGCGCAGGCCGGCTCCGTAGGCCTGGCCTACTGGCTGCAACTGCTGCCGTTGCCGTGGGTGCAACTGGCGATGACCCTTGGCTGCTCGATTCTGCTGTGTGTGTTCACCGCCGTGCGCCTGCGTACTTCATGGCCGGTGACTGAACTCGAATACGCCCTGCAACTGGCCTGCGATCTGGTGATCCACAGTGCGTTGCTGTATTTCTCCGGCGGTTCGACCAACCCGTTCGTTTCCTATTATCTGGTGCCGCTGACCATCGCGGCGGTGACGCTGCCGTGGCGTTATTCGGTGATTCTGTCGGGTATCGCGCTGGCGCTGTACACCGTGATGCTCACGCGTTTCTACCCGCTGGAAACCCTGCCGGTGGCCCGCGAGAACCTGCAGATCTACGGCATGTGGCTGAGCTTCGCGCTGGCCGCTGCGGTGATCACCTTCTTCGCTGCGCGCATGGCTGAAGAGCTGCGTCGTCAGGAAGAGTTGCGGGCGATTCGCCGCGAAGAAGGCCTGCGCGATCAGCAGTTGCTGGCCGTCGCCACCCAAGCGGCCGGCGCCGCACATGAGCTCGGCACGCCGCTGGCGACCATGAGCGTGTTGCTCAAGGAGATGCAGCAGGATCATCCCGACGCGATGTTGCAGGACGATCTGAAAGTGCTGCAGGATCAGGTCAAACTGTGCAAAGAGACCCTGCAACAATTGGTGCGCGCCGCCGAAGCCAACCGCCGTATGGCCGTGGAGATGCAGGACGTCACCCAATGGCTCGACGAAGCGCTGAACCGCTGGCACCTGATGCGTCCGGAAGCCAGTTACCGTTTCCAGCGTCTCGGCCAGGGCAGCGTGCCGCGCATGGCGCCGCCGCCGGATCTGACCCAGGCGCTGCTCAACCTGCTGAACAATGCCGCCGACGCCTGCCCGGAAAATCTCCAGGTAACGCTGGACTGGGACGCGGAAACCGTGACCATCAGTATTCGTGACCACGGCGCCGGTGTGCCGCTGGCCATCGCCGAGCAGATCGGCAAACCGTTTTTTACCACCAAGGGCAAAGGTTTCGGCCTGGGCCTGTTTTTGAGCAAGGCCAGCGTGACACGCGCCGGCGGCTCAGTGAAACTCTATAGTCATGAGGAAGGCGGCACGCTCACCGAGCTGCGCCTGCCCCACGGCGCCCGAGGAGACCAACATGAGTGACGAAATCCAAGTCGAAGGCGAAGAACTGCCGCATTTGCTGCTGGTCGACGACGACGCGACCTTCACCCGAGTGATGGCCCGTGCCATGGCCCGCCGTGGCTTTCGCGTCAGCACCGCCGGTTCCGCCGAGGAAGGCCTGACCATCGCCCAGGCCGACCTGCCGGACTACGCCGCGCTCGACCTGAAAATGGACGGCGACTCCGGCCTGGTGCTGCTGCCCAAGCTGCTGGAGCTGGACCCGGAAATGCGCGTGGTGATCCTCACCGGTTATTCGAGCATTGCCACCGCGGTCGAAGCGATCAAGCGCGGCGCCTGCAACTACCTGTGCAAACCGGCCGACGCCGACGACGTACTGGCCGCGCTGCTCTCCGAGCACGCCGACCTCGACAGCCTGGTGCCGGAAAACCCGATGTCGGTTGACCGTCTGCAGTGGGAGCACATCCAGCGTGTGCTGACCGAGCACGAAGGAAACATCTCCGCCACTGCCCGCGCCCTGGGCATGCACCGCCGCACCCTGCAGCGCAAACTGCAGAAGCGTCCGGTTCGTCGCTGAACCTGCGCTGAACGGCCATCGCCAGCTTTCGCGATAACGCGCACCGATCAACTATGATCGGTGCGTGTCTGTTCTTTTCTTTATCGAGCCTTTTCCATGAATCAGAACGCTGAATATTCCGCGGTCAACGATGCTGTGCGCGGGCAGTTTTTTCGCAAGGTGTGGGCGATCATCACGCCTTACTGGCGCAGTGAAGAGAAGGGCAAGGCCTGGACGCTGCTGATTGCGGTGATCGCGCTCTCGTTGCTGAGCGTGGGCATCTCGGTGTGGTTCAACACTTGGTACAAGGACTTCTACAACGCCCTGCAAAAGAAGGATGAAGCGGCGTTCTGGCGCTTGATTCTGTACTTTTGCGGCATTGCGGCCGTGGCGATTATCGGCGCCGTGTACAGGCTCTATCTGACCCAGATGCTGACGATTCGCTGGCGGGCCTGGCTTACCGAAAAACATTTCTCCCGTTGGCTCGCCGACAAGAATTACTACCAGCTGGAGCAGGGCGGTTACACCGACAACCCGGACCAGCGGATTTCCGAAGACCTCAACAACTTCACCTCCAATACCCTTGAACTGGGGATCGGCCTGCTGCGCAATATCGTCAGCCTGGTGTCGTTCTCGATCATTCTGTGGGGCGTTTCGGGCAGCATCGAAGTCTATGGCATCACCATTCCCGGCTACATGTTCTGGTGCGTGCTGGTCTACGCCGTGGTGGGCAGTTGGCTGACGCACTTGATCGGTCGTCGCTTGATCGGCCTGAACAACCAACAACAACGCTTTGAAGCCGACCTGCGTTTTTCCATGGTGCGGATTCGCGAGAATGCCGAGAGCATCGCGTTGTATAACGGCGAGCCGAACGAAAATCGTCGCTTGAGCGGCCGTTTTGGCAATGTCTGGCATAACTTCTGGGACATCATGAAAGTGTCCAAGCGCCTGACGTTCTTCACTGCCGGTTACAGCCAGGCGGCGATCATCTTCCCGTTTATCGTTGCGTCGCCGCGTTACCTCGCCGGCAAGATCGAACTTGGCGAGTTGATGCAGATCAGCTCGGCATTCGGCAACGTTCAGGAGAGCTTCAGCTGGTTCATCAGCGCTTACCAGAGCCTCGCGTCCTGGCGCGCCACCTGTGATCGTCTGCTGAGTTTCCGGCAGGCCATGACCGATAACGAAGAGCGCATCCCGGCCATCGACGTGCAGAATCAGGGCCGTGAGTTGAAAGTGCACAACCTCGGTCTGGATCTGGCAGACGGTCGCCACCTGCTGACCAATGCCGACATGACGGTGGAGCCGGGTGACCGGGTGATGCTCAGCGGCCGCTCTGGCAGCGGCAAGTCGACCCTGCTGCGGGCGATGGGGCACTTGTGGCCGGCGGGGCACGGCAACATCCGCCTGCCGGCGGCGCGTTATCTGTTCCTGCCGCAGAAGCCGTATCTGCCGATCGGCACCCTGCGCGAGGCGTTGAGTTATCCACAACCGGGCGACACCTACGCGCCGGAGCGCTACGTCGAGGTGCTGGAAATCTGCCGTCTGCCGCATCTGGTCGGCCGACTGGACGAAGCCAATCACTGGCAGCGCATGCTCTCGCCGGGTGAACAGCAACGTCTGGCCTTCGCCCGCGCCATGCTTTACGCACCGCAATGGCTGTATATGGACGAAGCGACGTCGGCGATGGATGAAGAGGATGAAGCGACGCTGTATCAGGCGCTGATCGATCAATTGCCGGGGCTGAGCATCGTCAGTGTCGGCCACCGCAGCAGCCTCAAACGCTTCCATCCACGCCATGTGCGCATCGACAGCGGGCATCTGGTGGAGCAGGCCGTGACCGCCTGATCACCACCATTACCCAGTGGGAGCGGGCTTGCTCGCGAAGGCGTCCATTCAGTCGACAAATCGGTTGCCTGACACACCGCCTTCGCGAGCAAGCCCGCTCCCACAGGGGGTTACGCGTGGTAAGTGATCGTACAACCCGCCTGCGCTATGATGCCCACCAAGCCGAATTTCGAGACAAGACGTAGACCATGGAAAACCCGATCGACACCCCACGCCTCCCGCGCAAGCGCCGCAGCCTCGCCCAGGAGCTGGTGACGGTGCTGACCGAGCAGATCCGCGACGGTCTGCTCAAGCGCGGCGACAAGCTGCCCACCGAGTCGGCGATCATGCAGGAACATGGCGTCAGCCGCACCGTGGTGCGTGAGGCGATTTCCCGCTTGCAGGCCGCTGGCCAGGTGGAAACCCGCCATGGCATCGGCACGTTTGTGCTGGACACCCCGAGCCCCAGCGGTTTTCGCATCGACCCGGCGACGGTTGTCACCTTGCGTGATGTGCTGGCGATTCTCGAATTGCGCATCAGCCTGGAAGTGGAGTCCGCCGGCCTCGCCGCGCAACGCCGCAGCCCGGAGCAACTGGCGACCATGCGAGCGGCCCTCGATGCGCTGAACGACAGCGTGGCCCACGCCAGCGACGCGGTGGCCTCGGACTTCGCCTTCCATCTGGAAATCGCCCTGTCCACCGGCAACCGCTATTTCACCGACATCATGACCCACCTGGGCACCAGCATCATTCCGCGTACGCGGCTGAATTCTGCGCGCCTTGCGCATGACGATCAGCAGCACTACATGAACCGCCTGAGCCGGGAACACGAGGAAATCTACGAAGCGATTGCCCGTCAGGATGCAGATGCGGCGCGGGCGGCGATGCGTCTGCACTTGACCAACAGCCGCGAGAGACTGCGCCAGGCCCATGAAGAGGCGCAGGCGCAGGGGTGAAAGGTTACAGCTCCAGTTTAATGCTCAGAGGCGGTGATTGCTCAGGCGCCTGATTGAGACGTTTAGTGATGTAGTGGAGATCGGCAGTCGCTTCGGGAGTCAGTTTCTTTTCAAAAACATCTTTGGGGATTGAGAAAGTGATTGGCTTTCCTAACTCGGGCGCAGTCAGTACGTGATGGTCTTGCCACGTGTTACCGGAGGTGGTCACTACATAAAAAGTAATTCGGTCACCGACAGATGCATGAGGGGATGGCGGCACTTCTCCGTGGGCGGCTCCCGTCAGTTTGCCAACATAAAGTTTTCCGTCTTCTGCTTCCCTGAGACTTGGCGCAGCCAAAGCTTTAGCTTGTGCAGTCATGATCAAACTCCGTTTCAATATCCATCAAACCGTTTGAAGGCAAGCTGATTACGGCGTTACCTGGCGGAGCCGGTTCGTTAACTCCTTGAACATTGAAGCCGGAAGCGGATTACGCCGGCACCTGTAAGAAATACCAGTTTCGACGAACGGTAAGCCGCTGATTCATGCAACGACACAGCGCTTTCGCGAGCAAGCCCGCGCCCACTCTGGAATGCATTTCAACTGTGGGAGCGGGCTTGCTCGCGAAGGGGTCCGTGAATTCAGCGCGGCAATATCGAACGATCCACCCTCACCGCCAGTTTCGCTTTACCCGGCTTGGCAGCAAACGCCACTTCGCCTGATTGATCCACAACCCCCCGCGCAATCGGCTTGCCATCGGCCAGCAACTCCAGCGGCGCCCCTTGCAGCGATTGCCCCGACGCCAGTTCCAGTTTCAATTTGATCGTCATGCCCATTCTCCTTAATTGACGTTGCCGCTCGGGTGATAGTCCTTGAGCAGCAGGTAGGTGCTCCAGCCCCACCAGTTGTCGACGGTGGCGGTGTCGTTGAGGTTGTTCACATCTTTGCGGCGCAAGACTTTGCCGCCCTCGACGCGGAACAGCGGCGCGAAGTTATTGGAAATATTCAGCACCGCCGTCAGGTCGGGCACGCGTTGCAGTGCGGCGAATGTGGACGGGGCGGGCAGCGTGCCGCTCAAGTAAGCGGCAAACACCTCATCCGCCGAGGCCTGCACCGCCAGATTGACCTGGGTGCGGTTGTCCGCGTCGCTGGTTTCGAAGTAGCGCTTGTCGCCGTAGGCGCGCCATTGATCGCCATGGGCGTTGCGCACCTTGAGGCCGAATTTGCTGTCCTCGTCGTGCATGAAACGGGTGATCAGTGAACCCAGATCGCTCGGGGTCACCACTGCGGCAAGCTCCTTGCGCGGTACTCGCAAGTGGCCGGATGAGAACAGGTCGGTGAGGAAGTGGTCGGCAAACGCGTTCATCGCGTAGGCGCGCTCCAGTTGCTGTTTATCCTGACTGGCGCGGGCGGCGATGGCGGTTTGCAGGGCGGCGGTGTGACCGGCGATATAAGCCAGTCTTGCCCATTCGCCGAAGTGGTCGGCGTTGTTCGCCGCCAGTTTCAGATAACGCCCGAGCGGGATCAGCGCGGAGACGAAACTGCCGCCACCGGTAATCTTGTTCCACTCTTCGGACAACGTATCTCCCAGTGCATCGTAAGCTTCGTGAGCCGGTTTACCGTCCTGGATCGCTTTTTTAACCGCGTCGATCTCTTTTTGCATGACCGCGAGAATCTGCGTGGCCTCGGCGCGCGAGGCCGGCAGTACTGCGAGGGAGTCGAAGGCGGCATTGAACCGGTTCAGGCGATCGGCCGGGGTCGCACCTTCGTTGATCGGTCGATCAACCACGCCGTAGAAATCACCGCCCAGCGCCAGCACCTGACCATAGGTGAGCGCGAGGCCGTTGGGCAGGTGCAACGGCACGTTTTGCGCGCGGATCGGTTCAGCGTTTTCAGCAAGGCGCAGCAGGGTGTTGTCGCCGATGGCCGTGTGTTCGCCACCTTCGAAGCGCAGTTTGGGCTTGCCTTTGAGGGGGTTGCCGGGCAGGGCGCTTAGCGGTTCGACATCGCTGTGGGCGTCGGCGATGTGCAACACCAGATGCGGATTGTCGGCGCTGAAGTGGATGCCGTTTTCCGTGAAAAGATCATCGAAACGAGCGATCAGCGGTTTGGGTCTTTCCTGAGGTTTTGGGTGCGGTCCGGACATTTCTTGCTCCTTGATATGCCGTCTGTGGATTTATTTTTAGCTGTATGTATATACAGCTTAATCGAGCCTAGACCAGATTTTTCCTACGTCAAGAAGGGATTTTGTCCGACAAAAAGCGTGGGGCAACGATGAAATGCAGTTGACGGTTATCTTTTAAGTTGTACGATGACCTACAACTTCAGCGCTGGCTGAATCATAAAACTCACAAAAAATGTTGCTACCCAGGGTGTTCGAAAAATGAATCCACAAGAACTGAAGTCCATCCTCTCCGCCGGTCTGTTGTCGTTCCCGGTCACCGATTTCAACGCCCAGGGCGATTTCAACCGCGCCGGCTATATTAAGCGTCTGGAATGGCTGGCCCCGTATGGCGCTTCGGCACTGTTCGCCGCCGGTGGCACCGGTGAGTTCTTCTCCCTGGCAGCCAGCGAATACTCGGAAATCATCAAGACCGCGGTCGACACCTGCGCCACCAGCGTGCCAATTCTGGCCGGTGTCGGCGGTTCGACCCGTCAAGCCATCGAGTACGCTCAGGAAGCCGAGCGTCTGGGCGCCAAAGGCCTGTTGCTGCTGCCGCACTACCTGACCGAAGCCAGCCAGGACGGCGTTGCCGCCCACGTTGAAGCGGTGTGCAAATCGGTGAACATCGGCGTGGTGGTCTACAACCGCAACGTCTGCCGCCTGACCGCGCCACTGCTGGAACGTCTGGCCGAGCGCTGCCCGAACCTGATCGGCTACAAGGACGGTCTGGGTGATATCGAGTTGATGGTGTCGATCCGTCGCCGCCTCGGTGATCGCTTCAGCTACCTCGGCGGCCTGCCGACCGCTGAAGTCTATGCCGCTGCCTACAAGGCACTGGGCGTCCCGGTCTACTCCTCGGCGGTGTTCAACTTCATCCCGAAAACCGCGATGGATTTCTACCACGCGATTGCCCGCGACGATCACGCCACCGTCGGCAAGATCATCGACGACTTCTTCCTGCCGTACCTCGACATCCGCAACCGCAAAGCCGGTTACGCCGTGAGCATCGTCAAGGCCGGGGCCAAGATTGCCGGCTATGACGCAGGCCCGGTGCGGGCGCCGCTGACCGACCTGACCGGCGAAGAATTCGAAATGCTCGCCGCGCTGATCGACAAGCAAGGCGCGCAATAAACACCGACCCACAAGGCCGCTGAGCAATCAGCGGCTTTTGCGTAGAGAGGAGAATTTTCTGTGGCTGATTCCAAGCGTTACGACAACTACATCAACGGTGAATGGGTCGCCGGTGCCGATTACTCGGCGAACATCAATCCGTCCGAGTTGAGCGACACCATCGGCGACTACGCCAAGGCTGACCTGACTCAGGTTCACGCCGCCATCGATGCCGCCCGTGCCGCGTTCCCGGCGTGGTCGACGTCCGGTATTCAGGCCCGTCACGATGCGCTGGATAAAGTCGGCACGGAAATCCTCGCCCGTCGCGAAGAACTCGGCACCCTGCTGGCCCGGGAGGAGGGCAAGACCCTGCCCGAAGCCATCGGCGAAGTGACCCGCGCCGGCAACATCTTCAAATTTTTCGCCGGTGAATGCCTGCGGCTGTCCGGCGACTACGTGCCGTCGGTGCGCCCGGGCGTCAACGTTGAAGTCACCCGCGAAGCCCTCGGAGTGGTCGGTCTGATCACCCCGTGGAACTTCCCGATTGCCATCCCGGCATGGAAGATCGCCCCGGCCCTGGCCTACGGCAACTGCGTGGTCTTGAAACCGGCGGATCTGGTGCCGGGCTGCGCCTGGGCGCTGGCGGAAATCATCTCCCGCGCAGGTTTCCCCGCCGGCGTGTTCAACCTGGTGATGGGCAGCGGCCGGGTAGTCGGCGAAGCGCTGGTCAACAGCCCGAAAGTCGATGGCATCAGCTTCACCGGCTCGGTCGGTGTGGGTCGGCAGATCGCCGTTAATTGCGTGTCGCGCCAGGCCAAAGTGCAGCTGGAAATGGGTGGCAAGAACCCGCAGATCATTCTCGACGACGCCGACCTCAAACAAGCGGTCGAGCTGTCGGTGCAGAGCGCGTTTTACTCCACCGGCCAGCGTTGCACGGCGTCGAGCCGCCTGATCGTCACCGCCGGGATTCACGACAAGTTCGTCGAAGCCATGGCCGAGCGCATGCAGTCGATCAAGGTTGGCCATGCGCTGAAATCCGGCACCGACATCGGCCCGGTGGTTTCCCAGGCGCAACTGGAACAGGACCTGAAGTACATCGACATCGGTCAGAGCGAAGGTGCACGTCTGGTCAGCGGCGGTGGTCTGGTGACCTGCGACACCGAAGGCTACTTCCTCGCGCCAACGCTGTTTGCCGACAGCGAAGCGTCGATGCGCATCAGCCGTGAAGAGATTTTCGGCCCGGTGGCCAACGTCGTTCGCGTGGCCGATTACGAGGCGGCGCTGGCGATGGCCAACGACACTGAGTTCGGCTTGTCCGCCGGTATCGCCACCACCTCGCTGAAGTACGCCAACCACTTCAAGCGCCATTCGCAGGCCGGGATGGTCATGGTCAACCTGCCGACCGCCGGTGTCGATTACCACGTTCCGTTCGGCGGCCGTAAGGGTTCATCCTATGGCTCACGTGAGCAAGGCCGCTATGCACAAGAGTTCTACACGGTCGTGAAGACCAGCTACATCGGTTCCTGAATGAACATGCGGTGTCGACCCTGGCACCGCACCCCTGTAGGAGCTGCCGAAGGCTGCGATCTTTTGATCCTGATCTTCAAAGCAAGATCAAAAGATCGCAGCCTGCGGCAGCTCCTACAGGGAATACATGCAGCACAACAGATTCACCCGCGCATAAAAATAATCAGTGGGAGTACATCTACATGCAACCGTCCAAGCCGACTCACGTCCGCTATTTGATCCTGCTCATGTTGTTCCTGGTGACCACGATCAACTACGCCGACCGCGCGACCATCGCCATCGCCGGTTCCAGCCTGCAAAAAGACCTCGGCATCGACGCGGTCACCCTCGGTTATATCTTTTCCGCCTTCGGTTGGGCCTACGTGGCCGGGCAGATCCCCGGTGGCTGGCTGCTCGATCGCTTCGGCTCGAAAAAAGTCTATGCCCTGAGCATTTTCTGCTGGTCGCTGTTCACCGTGCTGCAGGGCTTTGTCGGTGAGTTCGGCATGTCCACGGCGATTGTTGCGCTGTTCATGCTGCGCTTTCTGGTGGGCCTGGCCGAAGCGCCGTCGTTCCCCGGCAACGCTCGAATTGTCGCAGCGTGGTTCCCGACTGCTGAACGTGGCACCGCTTCGGCGATTTTCAACTCGGCGCAATACTTCGCCACGGTGCTGTTCGCGCCGCTGATGGGCTGGATTGTCTATACCTTTGGCTGGGAACACGTGTTCATCGTCATGGGCGGTTTCGGCATTGTCTTCTCGCTGATCTGGCTCAAGGTTATCCACAGCCCGCGCCAGCACCCGATGGCCAACGACGCCGAAGTGCAGTTCATCGCCGACAACGGCGGCATGGTCGACATGGATCAGAAGCAAGGCAAAAAGTCGGACGGGCCGAAGTGGGATTACATCCGCCAGTTGCTGACCAACCGCATGATGCTCGGCGTTTACCTGGGCCAGTACTGCATCAATGGCATCACTTATTTCTTCCTGACCTGGTTCCCGGTGTACCTGGTGCAGGAGCGCGGCATGACCATTCTCAAGGCGGGTTTCATCGCCTCGTTGCCGGCGATCTGCGGCTTCATCGGCGGCGTACTCGGCGGGGTGATTTCCGATTACCTGCTGCGCAAAGGGCACTCGCTGACCTTCGCCCGCAAGGCACCGATCATCGGCGGTCTGCTGGTGTCGAGCAGCATCGTCGCCTGCAATTACGTGGACATCGAATGGATGGTGGTCGGCTTCATGGCCCTGGCGTTCTTCGGCAAAGGCGTGGGTGCGCTGGGCTGGGCAGTGGTTTCCGACACTTCGCCGAAACAGATCGCCGGTCTCAGTGGTGGCTTGTTCAACATGTTCGGCAACATCGCATCGATCACCACACCGATCGTGATTGGCTACATCATCAGCTCCACCGGTTCGTTCAAGTGGGCACTGGTGTTCGTCGGCGCCAACGCACTGGTCGCGGTGTTCAGCTACCTGGTGATCGTCGGTCCGATCAAACGTGTGGTGCTCAAAGAGCCGCCAACCAACGGTGGTTCTGAAATCACCGGCAAATTGTCTCAAGCGCATTCCTGAGGAGCGGCGTCATGCAGTTGATTGAACATTCCGACTCGCCGCGCTACATCCGCCTGCACGAGCGGGACAACGTAGTGATTGTGGTCAACGACCAGGGCGTACCGGCCGGCACCGAATTCCCGGACGGTCTGGTGACCGTGGATTTTGTGCCGCAGAGCCACAAGGTCACCCTCGAAGACATTCCCGAGGGCGGTCAGGTGATTCGCTACGGTCAGACCATCGGCTACGCGTTGCAGCCGATTCCACGCGGCAGTTGGGTCAAGGAAGATCAACTGCGCATGCCGACCGCGCCGCCGCTGGACAGCCTGCCGCTGTCCACCGAAGTACCGGCCGCGCAGGCCCCGCTGGAAGGTTTCACCTTTGAGGGTTACCGCAACGCCGACGGCACCGTCGGTACGCGCAACATCCTCGGGATCACCACCACGGTGCAGTGCGTGACCGGGGTGCTCGATCACGCGGTGAAACGTATCAAGGACGAGTTGCTGCCGAAGTACCCGCACGTCGATGACGTGGTGGCGCTGACCCACAGTTACGATTGTGGCGTGGCGATCACCGCCACCGATGCGTACATCCCGATCCGCACCGTGCGCAATCTGGCGCGCAACCCGAACCTGGGTGGCGAAGCGTTGGTGATCAGCCTCGGCTGCGAGAAATTGCAGGCCGGACAGGTGATGCACGAGGACGATGCCTCGGTGGATCTCAGCGAGCCGTGGCTCTATCGCTTGCAGGATTCCAGCCACGGTTTTACCGAGATGATCGAGCAGATCATGGCGCTGGCTGAAGTCCGTTTGAAGAAGCTCGACCAGCGCCGCCGCGAAACCGTGCCGGCGTCGGAGCTGATCCTCGGCATGCAGTGCGGCGGCAGCGATGCGTTCTCCGGAATCACCGCCAACCCGGCGCTGGGTTATGCCTCGGACTTGCTGCTGCGCGCAGGAGCTACGGTGATGTTTTCCGAAGTCACCGAAGTGCGCGATGCAATCTATCTGCTGACCTCCCGTGCCGAGACCAAGACCGTGGCGCAGGAACTGGTGCGCGAGATGGACTGGTACGACCGCTATCTGGCCAAGGGCGAAGCGGATCGCAGCGCCAACACCACGCCGGGTAACAAGAAGGGCGGGTTGTCGAACATTGTCGAGAAGTCCCTGGGTTCGATCGTCAAATCCGGCAGCAGCGCGATCAACGGCGTGCTCGGCCCGGGCGAGCGTTTCAAGCGCAAGGGCCTGATCTTCTGCGCAACACCGGCGAGTGATTTTGTCTGCGGCACCTTGCAGTTGGCAGCGGGGATGAACCTGCATGTGTTCACCACCGGGCGTGGCACGCCGTATGGCCTGGCGATGGCGCCGGTGGTCAAGGTCTCGACCCGGACCGAACTGGCGCAGCGCTGGCCGGATCTGATCGACATCGATGCCGGACGGATCGCCACCGGGCGCGCGACCATCGAGGAGTTGGGGTGGGAGTTGTTTCACTACTATCTGGATGTAGCGAGCGGCAAGCAGCAGACCTGGGCGGAGAAGCACAAGCTGCATAACGACATCACCTTGTTCAATCCGGCGCCGATTACTTGACCCTGTGGCGAGGGAGCTTGCTCCCGTTGGACTGCGTAGCAGTCCCCTCTATTTGGGGCCGCTTCGCGACCCAGCGGGAGCAAGCTCCCTCGCCACAGGTGTGACCGCTCCCACATTGGATCTGTGGCGTTTCTGTGGGAGCGGGCTTGCTCGCGAAGGCAATCTGACAGACGCCGGAGGACTCGCTGGCTTATCATTAGCCCCCTGACGACGCTCACCCAAAGGCTCCCCCCGGCATGCTGGCAATCTTCCTCGACACCCTGAATATCACCGCGCCGGTGTTCGCCATGCTGTTCCTCGGGGTGCTGCTCAAGCGTATCGAGTGGATCAACGACAACTTTATCCACACGGCCTCGGCGCTGGTGTTCAACGTGAGCATGCCGGCGCTGCTGTTTCTGGGGATTCTGCATGCGGATCTGCACGCCGCGCTGCAACCGGCGCTGCTGATCTATTTTGCGCTCGCCACGCTGGCGAGTTTTGCCCTGGCCTGGGGTTGGGCGATCATCAAGTGCCCGCGTGAAGATCGCGGCATCTACACCCAGGGTGCGTTTCGCGGCAACAACGGGGTGATTGGTCTGGCGCTGGCGGCGAGCATGTACGGCGACTACGGGATTTCCCTCGGGGCGATTCTCGCGGCGCTGGTGATCCTGTTCTACAACACCCTATCGACCATCGTGCTCGCGGTGTACAGCCCGGTGATCAAGTCCGATCCGTGGAGCATCTGCAAAAGCGTGTTCAGCAATCCGTTGATCATCAGCGTGATCGCGGCGGCGCCGTTTGCCTGGTTCAAGCTCAGCCTGCCGGGCTGGCTGGAAACTTCCGGGCAGTATCTGGCACAAACCACCTTGCCGTTGGCGCTGATCTGCATTGGCGGCACGTTGTCACTGGCGGCGCTGCGCAAGAGCGGCAGCATGGCGCTGAGTTCGAGCCTGGTGAAGATGATCGGCCTGCCGCTGCTGGCGACGCTCGGCGCATGGCTGTGGGGTTTTCGGGGGGCGGAACTGGGGATTCTGTTTCTGTACTTCGGCAGCCCGACGGCGGCAGCCAGTTTCGTCATGGCCCGCGCGGCGCAGGGCAATCATGAGCTGGCGGCGGCGATCATTGTCATGACCACGCTGATGGCGGCGGTGACCACCAATATCGGGATTTTTCTGTTGCAGTGGGGTGGGTGGATCTAGCCTGAGACTCGGGTTGCTCCTGCGGGCCTCTTCGCGAGCAAGCCCGCTCCCACAGGTTTTTGTGTTGTTAATCAGATTTCAACAACACCAAAGAACCCTGTGGGAGCGGGCTTGCTCGCGAAGGCGTCAGTCCTTTCACTCAGGTTTCTGGTAACTGTCGATCACTTCCTGCGCCGCGCGAAACGCATCAATCGCCGCCGGCACCCCGGCGTACACCGCGCAATGCAGCAACGCTTCACGAATCTCCTCGACCGTGCAGCCATTGTTCAGCGCACCCCGCACGTGGCCTTTCAATTCCTGCGGACACTTCAACGCGGTCAGCGCGGCGAGGGTGATCAGGCTGCGGGTTTTCAGTGGCAGACCTTCGCGATTCCACACGCCGCCCCAGGCGTGCTCATTGACGAAATCCTGCAACGGCTGAGTGAATTCGGTGGCGTTGCCCAGCGCGCGATCAACGAACGCATCGCCCATTACCTGACGGCGGATTTCAACCCCGGTTTTCTGCGAATCGGTCATGGCACATCCCTCTTGTGGTGTTGGCGGCGCCAGGCGCGTACGGACGTGAACAACAGGAACGCCAGCAGCGTCGGCAGCACGTAAAACAGCATCAGCTTTTCCAGTTTGCCGGCCAGCGGCATGCCGGTGGTGAACGACACCACGTGCAGCCCGTAAGCCAGGTACAAACCGAGCAGCAACAAACCTTCGGCGCGGGTCACGCGATAGCCGGAATAGAACACCGGCAGGCACAGCGCGGCGACGCCGAGCATCACCGGCAAGTCGAAATCCAGCGCGTTGGGCGAGACCGACAACGGCGTCGGCGCGATCAACGCAGTGATACCGAGCACTCCCAGCAGATTGAACAGGTTGGCGCCGATCACGTTGCCCACGGCGATATCGCGTTGCCCGCGCAGTGCCGCGATCAGTGAGGTGGCGAGTTCCGGCAGCGAGGTGCCGACCGCGACCACGGTCAGACCGATCACCCGCTCGGAGAAGCCCAGATCGGTCGCCACCGCCACCGCGGCGCGGAGCAGCAAATGCCCGGCGAACACCAGCAGCGCCAGCCCGACAGCGATCATCAGCAGACTGCTGAACCACGGCGCCTTCGGGGTTTGCGGCACTTCCGAATGCGGGCGCGCCGAGTGCCGCGACTGGCGCAGCAGCAAGCCCAGATACAACGCCAGCACGGCGAGCAGCAGGACGCCGTCGAAGCGGCTGATCTGTTCATTCCAGGCGAGGACGAACACCAGCAGACTGGCGCCGATCATCAGCGGAATATCCAGACGCACCAGTTGTCGCGAAACCCGTAACGGAATGATCAGTGCCGACAGGCCGAGGGTCACGAGGATGTTGAAGATGCTGCTGCCGATCACGCTGCCGACGGCGATGTCGGGGTTGTGCGCGAGGGTCGCTTGCAGGCTGACTGCCATCTGCGGGGCACTGCTGCCGAGGGCGACGATGGTCAGGCCGATGATCAGTGGTCGCACATGCAAGCGTGCGGCGAGACGCACGGCGGCGCGCACCATCAGTTCGGCGCCGAGGATCAGCAGTAGCAGGCCACTGAGCAGTTCGATCACGTTGATCAGCGGTAAATCGGCTAGCGCGAAAATGGCGGGTGCTCCATCAGTCGTCGAGGGCCTGCACGCGAACCCGTGCCGTACCGCTGCCGAGCATACCGAGTTGTTCGGCGGCTTCGCGTGAAACATCAATCAGACGGCCACGGGTATGCGGTCCGCGGTCGTTGATGCGCACCACGCAGGATTTGTCATTTTTCAGGTTGGTGACCTTCACCCGCGTACCGAATGGCAGTTGGCGATGGGCGGCGGTCAGGGAATGCTGGTTGAACGCTTCGCCGCTGGCGGTGCGTTTACCGTGGTGTTGGGCGCCGTAGTAGGAGGCGACCCCGGTCTGGTCGTAACCGTGCGGGTCGATGATGTCGTTGCTGGAGCAACCGGCGAGCAAGGAGAGCAGGGCGCACGCGCCGAGCAGGCGTTTCATTCGAAAGCTCCCAAAATAATTGTGGCGAGGGAGCTTGCTCCCGCTCGGCCGCGAAGCGGTCGCAAAACCGGCAACCACATTCTTTCTGGAAGAGTGCGGTTGCCGACTTGGGTCTGCTGCGCAGACCAGCGGGAGCAAGCTCCCTCGCCACAGGGGATCAGAGCCAGTAACAAATGCTGGCTCCATTTGTGGTCAGCCTTCGAGCTTGCTTTTCAGCAGTTCGTTCACTTGCTGCGGGTTGGCCTTGCCTTTCGAAGCCTTCATGGCCTGACCGACGAAGAAGCCGAACATCTTGCCGCGTTTGGCTTCGTCTGCCGCGCGGTATTGCTCGACCTGCTCGGCATTGGCCGCGAGCATTTCGTCCAGCACCGCCGAGATGGCGCCGGTGTCGGTCACTTGCTTGAGACCGCGCTTGTCGATGATCTCGTCCGCCGTGCCTTCGCCGTTGGCCATCGCTTCGAACACCACTTTGGCGATCTTGCCGGAGATGGTGTTGTCCTTGATGCGCTGCAGCATGCCGCCCAACAATTCAGCGGAAACCGGCGAATCCTCGATGTCCAGGCCTTGCTTGTTGAGCAGGCTGCCCAACTCGACCATCACCCAGTTCGCCGCCAGTTTGGCGTCGCCGCCGATGGCGGCGACTTTCTCGAAGTAGTCCGCTTGCTCACGGCTGGTGGCCAGCACGTTGGCGTCGTAGGCCGACAGACCGAACTGGCTCTGGAAGCGCTCGCGTTTTTGCGGTGGCAGTTCCGGCAGGGTGGCACGCACCTCGCCGAGGAACGACTCTTCGATGACCACTGGCAGCAGGTCCGGGTCGGGGAAGTAACGGTAGTCGTTGGCTTCCTCTTTGGAGCGCATCGGACGGGTCTCGTCCTTGTTCGGATCGTACAGACGGGTCTGCTGGATCACTTTGCCGCCGTCTTCGATCAGCTCGATCTGACGCTGGATCTCGGAGTTGATCGCCTTCTCGATGAAGCGGAACGAGTTGACGTTCTTGATCTCGCAGCGGGTGCCGAACTCGACCTGGCCTTTCGGACGTACCGACACGTTGCAGTCGCAACGCAGCGAACCTTCGGCCATGTTGCCGTCGCAGATGCCCAGGTAACGCACCAGCGCGTGGATCGCCTTGACGTAAGCCACGGCTTCCTTGGCACTGCGCATGTCAGGCTCGGAAACGATTTCCAGCAGCGGCGTGCCGGCACGGTTCAGGTCGATGCCGGTGGCGCCGTTGAATTCTTCGTGCAGGCTCTTGCCGGCGTCTTCTTCCAGGTGCGCGCGGGTGATGCCGACACGTTTGACGGTGCCGTCTTCCAGCGCGATGTCCAGGTGGCCCTTGCCGACGATCGGCAATTCCATCTGGCTGATCTGGTAGCCCTTCGGCAGATCCGGGTAGAAGTAGTTTTTGCGGGCGAACACGTTGTGCTGACCGATCTCGGCGTCAATCGCCAGACCGAACATCACCGCCATGCGCACCGCTTCCTGGTTCAGCACCGGCAATACGCCGGGCATGCCCAGGTCGATCAGGCTGGCCTGGGTGTTCGGCTCGGAGCCGAACTGGGTGGAACTACCGGAAAAGATTTTCGACCGGGTAGTGAGCTGAGTGTGAATCTCCAGCCCGATCACGACTTCCCATTGCATGTGTGTCTCCTCAGAAGCCGGTTGGGGTGCGGGTGTGCCAGTCAGTGTTCAACTGATACTGGTGCGCAACATTGAGCAAACGGCCTTCCTGGAAATACGGCGCGAGCAACTGCACGCCAACCGGCAGACCGTCGACAAAACCGGCCGGCATCGACAGGCCCGGCAGGCCCGCGAGGTTGGCGGTGATGGTGTAGACGTCTTCCAGATAGGCAGCGACCGGGTCGCTGTTCTTGGCGCCGAGTTTCCAGGCCGGGTTCGGCGTGGTTGGGCCGAGGATGATGTCGACTTCATTAAAGGCAGCCATGAAGTCGTTCTTCACCAGGCGACGGATCTTCTGCGCTTTCAGGTAGTAGGCGTCGTAGTAACCGGCGGACAGCGCGTAGGCACCGACCATGATCCGGCGCTGCACTTCCGGCCCGAAGCCTTCGCCACGCGAGCGCTTGTACAGGTCGATCAGGTTTTCCGGGTTCTCGCAGCGATGGCCGAAACGCACGCCGTCGAAACGCGACAGGTTCGAGGAGGCCTCGGCTGGCGCGATAACGTAGTACGCAGGAATCGCGTGCTGCATGTTCGGCAGGCTGATTTCCTTGATCACGGCACCGAGCTTCTGCAGCTCTTTGATGCTGTTCTGGATCAGGTCGGCGATGCGCGGGTCGAGACCGGCGCTGAAGTATTCCTTCGGCACGCCGATGCGCAGGCCCTGCAGCGAAGTGTTGAGGCTGGCGGAGTAATCCGGAACCGGCTCATCGATGCTGGTGGAGTCGTTCTGATCGAACCCGGCCATACCTTGCAACAAAATCGCGCAGTCTTCGGCAGTGCGCGCCAACGGGCCGCCCTGATCGAGGCTGGAGGCGTAAGCGATCATGCCCCAGCGCGAAACACGACCGTAGGTCGGTTTCAGGCCGGTGAGGTTGGTGAATGCAGCTGGCTGACGAATCGAACCACCGGTGTCGGTGGCGGTGGCCGCCGGCAACAGACGAGCGGCAACTGCCGCTGCCGAACCACCGGACGAACCGCCCGGCACGTGTTCCAGGTTCCACGGGTTTTTCACCGCGCCGTACCAGCTCGACTCGTTGGCCGAACCCATGGCGAATTCGTCCATGTTGGTCTTGCCCAGGGTCACGGCACCGGCAGCGGCCAGTTTCGCGACTACGGTGGCGTCGTACGGGGCCTTGAAGTTGTCGAGCATCTTCGAGCCGCAGCTGGTGCGGATGCCCTGGGTGCAGAACAGGTCCTTGTGGGCGATCGGCGCGCCGAGCAGGGCGCCGCTCTCACCGTTGGCCCGGCGCGCGTCGGCGGCTTTCGCCTGCTCGAGTGCCAGCTCCTCGGTGAGGCTGATGAAACTGTTGAGCTGCGGATCGAGCTGGGTAATACGCGCCAGCAGGACTTTGGTCAGCTCTTCGGAGGAAAACTTTTTATCGGCGAGACCGCGGGCGATCTCGGCCAGAGTCATTTGATGCATTGCAGGCTCTTTCCCTTTAGTCGATGACTTTCGGAACCAGATACAGGCCGTTTTCGACCGCTGGTGCGATGGACTGATAGGCCTCGCGGTGATTGGTCTCGGTCACGACGTCGGCGCGCAGGCGCTGACTGGCTTCCAGCGGGTGGGCCAAAGGCTCGATACCGTCGGTATCAACGGCCTGCATTTCGTCGACCAGCCCGAGAATGCTGTTGAGGGCGGAAGTAATGTGCGGAAGATCGGCATCATTCAGGCCAAGGCAGGCCAGATGTGCGATTTTTTCCACGTCGGAGCGTTCTAGCGCCATCGGGATTCTCCAGTGGAAAACAGAACGGACGGCGTCCGTGTGTTAGATTGTCGGAACACTACCGCACTTCTACGGTCATAAGGCCGCGATTGTGGGGCTTGGTGCACAGAAAAGCGGCCAATTTAACATATTGGCGCCTTGCCCAAAATCCCTGTCGTTGTTAGAGTTTGCCGCACTTTTTTACCCACGCGTTGCCTAGGGTCCCTTTCCCATGTTCAAGAAACTGCGTGGCATGTTTTCCAGCGATCTTTCCATTGACCTGGGCACTGCCAACACCCTTATTTACGTGCGCGAGCGCGGTATCGTCCTGAATGAGCCATCGGTTGTGGCCATTCGGACACACGGTAACCAGAAAAGTGTCGTAGCTGTCGGCACCGAAGCCAAGCGCATGCTCGGTCGTACGCCGGGCAACATTGCTGCCATTCGTCCGATGAAGGACGGCGTGATCGCCGACTTCAGCGTCTGCGAAAAGATGCTGCAATACTTTATCAACAAGGTTCACGAAAACAGCTTTCTGCAGCCCAGCCCTCGGGTGCTGATCTGCGTTCCATGCAAATCCACCCAGGTCGAGCGTCGTGCCATCCGTGAATCGGCCCTTGGTGCCGGTGCCCGTGAAGTGTTCCTGATCGAAGAGCCAATGGCTGCTGCGATCGGTGCCGGCCTGCCGGTTGAAGAAGCACGCGGTTCGATGGTCGTCGATATCGGTGGTGGTACCACTGAAATCGCGCTGATCTCCCTGAACGGTGTGGTCTATGCCGAATCCGTCCGCGTCGGCGGCGACCGCTTCGACGAAGCGATCATCACCTACGTGCGCCGCAACTACGGCAGCCTGATCGGTGAATCGACTGCCGAGCGCATCAAGCAGGAAATCGGTACGGCCTACCCGGGCGGCGAAGTGCGCGAAGTCGACGTTCGCGGTCGCAACCTGGCCGAAGGCGTTCCACGCGCATTCACCCTGAACTCCAACGAAGTGCTGGAAGCTCTGCAAGAGTCGCTGGCTACTATCGTTCAGGCGGTGAAAAGCGCGCTGGAGCAATCGCCGCCGGAACTGGCTTCCGACATCGCCGAGCGTGGCCTGGTGCTGACCGGTGGTGGCGCGCTGCTGCGTGACCTCGACAAGCTGCTGGCTCAGGAAACCGGTCTGCCGGTGATCGTTGCCGAAGATCCGCTGACCTGTGTTGCTCGCGGCGGTGGCCGTGCATTGGAAATGATGGACAAGCACACCATGGACCTGCTCTCCAGCGAATAATTCGCCGGTTTGCAATACGTGGGTGAGCGCACAGGCAGCACTTTGCAGTGCTGCCTGTTGGCGTTTATCTTCTGTCAGTCTTCATCCAGGCCGGTTTGATGCCGTATGAATAAACAGAACATTTGCCTGGGAGGAGCGGCTTATTAAACCGCTTTTCGCCAAAGGCCCTTCGTTGGGTGTGCGCCTGTTGGTGTTGGCCGTGCTGTCGGTCGCGCTGATGGTGGTCGATGCCCGCTTCGACCTGCTCAAACCCGCGCGCAAACAAGCGTCGCTGGTGTTGATGGACGCCTACTGGATCACCGACCTGCCCGGACGGCTGTGGGAAGGGGTCGCCAGTCAGTTCGGCAGTCGCACAGAGCTTGTCGCCGAAAACGAAAAACTCAAGACCGAAAACCTGCTGTTGCAGGGCCGCATGCAAAAGCTTGCCGCCCTCACCGAGCAGAACGTGCGGCTGCGCGAGTTGCTCAATTCCTCTGCACTGGTCAACGAAAAGGTCGAAGTGGCCGAGTTGATCGGCATGGACCCCAATCCCTTCACCCATCGCATCATCATCAATAAAGGTGAGCGCGACGGCGTGGTGCTCGGTCAGCCGGTGCTCGATGCACGCGGTCTGATGGGCCAGGTGGTCGAGTTGATGCCGTACACCTCCCGTGTGCTGCTGCTGACCGACACCACTCACAGCATTCCTGTACAGGTGAACCGTAACGGTCTGCGGGCGATTGCCAGCGGCACCGGCAATCCGGAACGCCTGGAACTGCGGCACGTTGCCGACACCGCCGACATCAAGGAAGGCGACCTGCTGGTCAGCTCCGGCCTCGGCCAGCGCTTCCCGGCCGGTTATCCGGTGGCGACGGTCAAGGAAGTCATCCACGATTCAGGCCAGCCTTTCGCGATTGTCCGCGCGGTGCCGACCGCTGCGTTGAACCGCAGCCGTTATCTGCTGCTGGTGTTCAGTGACAACCGCACCGCCGAAGAGCGCGCCAACGATGCGGCGCAGGCCCAGGAAAATCTTGATGCGCAGGGCGGTGGCCCGGTGCTTCCGGCCACAGTGCCGAAAATCGTCAACAGCCCGGCTGCCGCTGCAGCAACAACCGCCCCCGCAGCACCTGCCGCCGCGGCCAGCACTACGCCGGCCAAACCGGTAGCGAGCAAACCGCCTGCGACCAAGCCTGCGGCAGCGAGTAAACCGCCGGCGTCCCAGCCTGCTGCGCGTCCGGCGGCGAAACCGCCGGTCACCGCGCCGGCCAATACCGGGAGACAAGAATAATGGTTGGGGCTACTGCTTCCCGTAACGGCTGGATGGTCTGGCTGACATTTCTCATCGGTCTGCTGCTCAGCGTGTCGCCGATGCCGCAATTCATGGAAATCCTGCGTCCGCTCTGGCTGGCGCTGCTGCTGGCATTCTGGGCGTTGGCCTTGCCGCAAACCGTGGGCATGGTCACGGCGTTTTGCCTGGGGTTGGCCGAAGACGTGCTGTACGGCACGCTGCTTGGCCAGAACGCCTTGATCCTGACCCTGATCACCTTCCTGGTGCTGTCCTTGCAGCAACGCCTGCGGATGTTCCCGATGTGGCAGCAATGTCTGGTGATCCTGGTGATCTTCGGCCTCGCTCAGTTGGTTCAATTGTGGCTGAGTGCCCTGACCGGCAACCGCCAGCCAACTCTGGCGCTGGTGCTGCCAGCCTTGACCAGCGCCTTGCTCTGGCCTTGGGTCAGCTTTGCTTTGCGTGGATTGCGCCGCCGCTACAAAATCAACTGATTCGGTCAGGCATGTGCCCGCACCTCGACAAGGGAGATGTCTTGATGAAGCCGCTTTACCTCGCCTCTGGTTCGCCGCGTCGGCGTGAGTTGCTCACGCAGATCGGCGTGCCGTTCGCCGCCATCAGTGCGGACATCGATGAAACCCCGCTTCCCGAAGAATTGCCCTCGGCCTATGTCGAACGCCTCGCGCGTGGCAAGGCCGAGGCCGGTCGACGCACGCGGGTGTCCGACGCGGCGTTTTGCGTTCTGGGCGCGGACACCGCGGTGGTGCTCGACGGCAAAATTCTTGGCAAACCGGTGGACGAAGCCGACGCATGCGCCATGCTGATGATGTTGTCCGGCAAGGAGCATGAAGTGCTGACCGCCGTCGCGGTGCTGGAAGGCCAGCGTTGCGAGTCGCGAGTGGTGCGCAGTCTGGTGCGGTTCCGCCCGATCAGCTGTGAAGAAGCGGCGGCCTACTGGGCCAGCGGTGAACCTCGGGACAAGGCCGGCGGTTATGGCATTCAGGGCCTCGGCGCGGTGTTTGTCGCGGGGCTCAATGGCAGCTATTCGGCCGTGGTCGGGCTGCCGGTTTGCGAAACCGCAGAACTGTTAGGCCATTTCGGCATACCCTGTTGGCAAAACCTGAACGCGCAATGAGCGTCGTACGAATCAAGATGCGGCCATTATCGTGAACATGCCTGAACGAGACCCTGCCATGAGTGAAGAGATTCTGATCAACATCACGCCGATGGAATCGCGCGTGGCGGTGGTCGAAAACGGTGTGCTGCAAGAAGTCCACGTTGAGCGCACGCAAAAGCGCGGGATCGTCGGCAACATCTATAAAGGCAAGATTGTCCGGGTGCTGCCGGGTATGCAGGCGGCATTCGTCGACATCGGTCTGGATCGTGCGGCCTTCATTCACGCTTCGGAAATCTCCCTGCGCGAAGGCCCGGCGGTGGAAAGCATCAGTTCGCTGGTGCACGAAGGCCAGAGTCTGGTGGTGCAGGTGACCAAGGATCCGATCGGCTCGAAAGGTGCACGACTCACGACTCAGCTGTCGATTCCATCGCGTTATCTGGTGTACATGCCGCGCACCGCCCACGTCGGCATTTCTCTGAAAATCGAAGACGAAGCCGAGCGCGAACGCCTCAAGCAGGTGGTCAGCGATTGTGTGGCCAAGGAAGGGATCAAAGAGGCCGGTGGCTTCATCCTGCGTACCGCCGCCGAGGGGGCCGGGGCCGATGAAATCCTCATGGATATCCGCTACCTGCGCCGTCTGTGGGATCAGATCAGCGAGCAGATCAAGACCATTGGCGCGCCGAGCGTGATCTACGAAGACCTCGGTCTGGCCCTGCGCACCCTGCGCGACCTGGTCAGCCCGAAGATCGAGAAGATCCGTATCGACTCCCGGGAAACTTTCCAGAAAACCACGCAGTTCGTCGCCGAACTGATGCCGGAAATCGCCGATCGTCTGGAACACTATCCGGGCGAGCGGCCGATTTTCGACCTGTATGGCGTCGAAGACGAAATCCAGAAAGCCCTCGAGCGCAAAGTGCCGCTCAAGTCCGGCGGTTATCTGGTGGTCGATCCGGCGGAAGCCATGACCACCATCGACGTCAACACCGGCGCGTTCGTTGGCCATCGCAATCTCGAAGAAACCATCTTCAAGACCAACCTCGAAGCGGCCACCGCGATTGCCCGGCAGATGCGCCTGCGCAATCTGGGCGGGATCATCATCATCGACTTCATCGACATGGAAGATGAAGAGCATCAGCGTCAGGTGCTGCGCACCCTGGAAAAACAGCTCGAACGTGATCACGCCAAGACCAACATCATCGGCATCACCGAGTTGGGCCTGGTGCAGATGACCCGCAAGCGCACCCGCGAAAGTCTTGAACAAGTGCTGTGCGAGCCGTGCAGCAGTTGCCAGGGGCGTGGCAAGTTGAAGACTCCGGAAACCATCTGTTACGAGATTTTCCGCGAGATTCTGCGTGAAGCCCGGGCCTATCAGGCTGAGGGTTATCGGGTATTGGCGAACCAGAAAGTGGTGGATCGGCTGCTCGACGAAGAATCCGGTAACGTCGCCGAGCTTGAAGGGTTCATCGGCCGCACCATACGCTTTCAGGTCGAAACCATGTATTCCCAGGAACAATATGACGTGGTGCTGCTCTGAACCCCTGCAGCACATTTAATCCACAACGGCTGGCCTCAGCTTTTAGTAGTTTTATTGCCATGGGAGCCAACTGACATGGAGCGTCTGACACGCATTTTGGCCGCACTGACCCGCTGGGGGCTGGGCCTGTGCGCGTTGGTTCTGGTGCTGATGGCGTTGTACGTCAGCCTCGGTCGGGAACTGACGCCGCTGGTGGCGGAATACCGCACCGATATCGAAGACAAGGCCACGGCCGTGCTCGGCATGCCATTGCAGATCGGCGAACTGGAGGGCAACTGGAGCGGATTCGCGCCGATTCTGCTGGCCCACGATGTGATGGTCGGTGACGGCGCCAATGCCTTGCGTCTGGACCGGGTGCGCGTGGTGCCTGATCTCTGGGCCAGTGTGCTGGCGCGCGAAGTACGCATCGCCCATCTGGAACTGAACGGCCTGAAGATCAGCGTCAAACAAGCGCAGGACGGCACCTGGGCACTGGAAGGCCTGCCAGTGCAGAACGACCAGCCGCTTGATCCCGAACAATTGTTCAATCGCTCACAGATTATTCAGCAACTGTCGGTGCTCGACAGTCAGGTGACCGTGCAGCCGCTGGATCAGGCGCCGATGACCTTTACCTACGTCGGCCTCAATCTGAAAACCGGCAGCAGCCGTCAGCGTCTCGACGCCCGTCTGACCTTGCCCGACGGGCAGCCGGTGGCGATGAGCCTGCGTACACGGATTCGCCCCTCTCAATTGCCCGACAGTTCGCTGGAGGGTTATGTCAGCCTGCCGCAAAGCGATTGGTCAAAGTGGCTGCCCGAGCGTTTGACCCAGCAGTGGAATTTTTCCCAGATCAAGGCCGGCGGCGAGCTGTGGGTGAACTGGAACGACGGCGCCCTGCAAAGCGCCGCCGTGCGTTTGAATGCGCCGCAGGTGACCGGCGCTTATGCCGAGCGTAAACCGATCAAGATCAGCAATCTGGCGCTCAACGGTTATTACCAGCGGGATGACGAGGGCGCGATCGTTACCCTCGATTCGTTGGCGATGAATGTCGGCGAGACCCGCTGGGAATCCCATGTTCAGCTCAAGCAGACGGTGGCCACCGATAAAACCGATGAGCTGTGGCACTTGCAGGCCGACCGCCTTGATCTGACACCGCTCACGCCGTTGCTCAATGCGCTGGGGCCGTTGCCCGAAAGCGTCGCCACGGTCGTCGACCATCTGAAGGTGACGGGCGGACTGCGCAACGTGCTGCTGGATTTTCGTCCGAACGCCACCGACGGCTCGAAATTCGGCTTCGCTGCCAACCTCGATAATGTCGGTTTCGATGCCTATCACGGTGCCCCGGCGGCGCGAAACGTCAGTGGCAGCCTCAGCGGCAACCTCGACGGCGGTGAACTGCGCATGGACAGCAAGGATTTCGTCCTGCACCTCGACCCGATCTTCGCCAAGCCATGGCAATACATTCAGGCCAACGCCCGCTTGACCTGGAAACTCGACAAAGACGGTTTCACCCTGATCGCGCCTTACCTGAAAGTGCTGGGCGAAGAGGGCAAGATTGCCGGCGACTTCCTGATCCGCCTGCACTTCGACCATAGCCAGGAAGACTACATGGACCTGCGCGTCGGACTGGTCGATGGCGACGGTCGTTACACCGCCAAGTACCTGCCCGAAGTCTTGAGCCCGGCCCTCGACGAGTGGTTGCGCACGGCGATCCTCAAAGGCGCCGTGGACCAGGGGTTCTTCCAGTACCAGGGTTCGTTGAACAAGAACGCCAAGGATGTCGATCGCAGTATCAGCCTGTTCTTCAAGGTGCATGACGCCGAACTGGCGTTCCAGCCGGGCTGGCCGCATGTGAGCAAGGTCAGCGGCGACGTGTTCATCGAGGACAGCGGCGTGCGCATCGTGGCCGACAAGGGCCAGTTGCTCGACACGCAGGTCAGTGACGTCTTCGTCAACATTCCCCATGTGCAGGCCGGACAACATACCCATCTGTTCCTCGACGGCGGTTTTTCCGGTGGGCTGGGCGACGGACTGAAAATACTGCAGACCGCGCCGATCGGCACCGGCGAAACCTTTGCCGGCTGGGAAGGCGAGGGCGATCTGCAGGGCAAGGTCAAACTCGATATTCCGCTGGTAAAGGGTGATCAGCCGAAGATTGTCGTCGACTTCAAGACTGCCAATGCGCGCCTGAAACTGGCGGAGCCGAAGCTTGAACTGAGCCAGCTCAAAGGCGATTTCCGTTTCGATAGCGCCAAGGGTCTGAGCGGCCAGAACATTGCAGCGCAGGCGTTTGACAAGCCAGTGACCGCGCAGATTTTTGCCGATGGCAGCGCCAACAAGATCAAGACCCGGGTCGCCGCCTCTGGGCAGGTCGAGGTGAAAAAACTCACTGACTGGCTGGGCGTGACTAAGCCGTTGCCGGTGTCCGGGACCATTCCCTATCAGTTGCAGGTCAACCTCGACGGCAGCGACAGCCAGCTGACGGTCAGCTCCAACATGAAAGGTGTGGCGGTGGATCTGCCGGCACCGTTCGGCATGTCGGCCCAGCAGGGCCGGGACACGGTATTCCGCATGACCCTGCAAGGTCCGGAGCGGCGCTACTGGGTCAGCTACGATCAGCTGGCCAGTTTCACTTTCGCGGCGCCACCGAGCAATTTTGCCGATGGCCGCGGCGAGCTGTTCCTCGGTACGGGCGATGCGGTTCTGCCGGAGGCCAAGGGTTTGCGCATTCGTGGTGTGCTGTCGGAGCTGGACGTCGCACCGTGGCAGGATCTGGTCAGCAAATACGCCGGCAACGACCCGGGTGGCAGCGCCAAGCAACTGCTCAACAGTGCCGACTTCAAGGTGGGCAAGCTCACCGCTTTCGGCACCACGCTCGATCAGGCTGCAGTGCAGGTCAACCGCAAACCGTGGGCCTGGAATCTGTCGCTCGACAGCCAGCAGGCCAAGGGCTCGGCCAGCCTGCCTGATGCCAAGGGCGCACCGATTGGGGTCAATCTGCAATACGTGCGCCTGCCGGCGCCGGATCCGACGGTGCAGGCTGACGAGAACTCGCCCGACCCGCTGGTTTCGGTCGACCCGACGAAGATTCCTGCGCTGGATATCACCATCAATCAGTTGTACCTCGGCCCGGATCTGGTGGGCGGCTGGTCGCTCAAGGTGCGGCCAACGGCCAAAGGCATTGCCCTGAACAATATGGACATGGGCCTCAAGGGCATCCTGTTGCAGGGTAATGGCGGCTGGGAAGGTACACCGGGGTCGACCAACAGTTGGTTCAAGGGCCGGATCAGCGGCAAGAACCTCGCCGATGTGCTCAAGGGCTGGGGCTTTGCACCGAGCGTGACCAGTGAAGAGTTTCACATGGACGTCGATGGCCGCTGGCCCGGCTCGCCGGCATGGCTGGCGACCAAGCGTTTCTCGGGCACGCTGGATGCCTCGCTCAATAAAGGTCAGTTCGTTGAAGTGGAGGGCGGCGCGCAGGCGTTGCGGGTGTTCGGTCTGCTCAACTTCAACTCCATCGGCCGCCGCCTGCGTCTGGATTTCTCCGACTTGTTCGGCAAGGGCCTGAGCTACGACCGGGTCAAGGGCCTGCTGGTGGCCAACGCCGGTGTCTATGACACTCGCGAGCCGATTCGCCTGACCGGGCCGTCGAGCAATCTGGAACTCAACGGTACGCTGGATCTGGTGCGTGAGCAGGTCGATGCGAAATTGCTGGTGACCTTGCCGGTGACCAACAACCTGCCGATTGCCGCGTTGATTGTCGGCGCGCCGGCGGTGGGCGGGGCGTTGTTCCTGATCGACAAGCTGATCGGTGACCGTGTGGCACGCTTCGCCAGCGTCAAATACACCGTCAAAGGCCCGTGGAAAGAACCGAAAATCACCTTCGACAAGCCTTTTTGAACAGCCATATCCCAAGCCTATGGAGTAGCATGGCCGCATACCTGTTGCGGAGCGCGCCATGTCTTTAGCGGTGATTCAAATGGTCAGCCAAAGTGATGTGCTCGCCAATCTGGCGCAGGCTCGACGCCTGCTCGAACAGGCCGCGGCCGGCGGCGCGAAGCTGGCGGTGCTGCCGGAAAACTTCGCCGCCATGGGCCGTCGCGATATCGCCGACATCGGCCGCGCCGAAGCGCTCGGCGAAGGGCCGATCCTGCCGTGGTTGAAACAGACCGCCCGTGACCTCAAGTTATGGATAGTGGCCGGTACCTTGCCGTTGCCGCCGCTCGGGCAACCGCAGGCCAAATCCCACGCCTGTTCGCTGCTGGTCAACGATCAGGGTGAAACCGTCGCGCGGTATGACAAGCTGCACCTGTTCGATGTCGATGTGGCGGACAATCGCGGGCGGTATCGCGAATCCGATGACTATGCTTATGGCAGTGGCGTGGTGGTGGCGGACACGCCGGTCGGCCGCGTCGGTCTGAGCGTGTGTTACGACTTGCGCTTCCCGGAGCTGTACAGTGAACTGCGCGCCGCCGGTGCCGAGTTGATCACCGCTCCATCGGCCTTTACCGCGGTGACCGGTGCGGCGCATTGGGACGTGCTGATTCGCGCCCGGGCCATCGAGACCCAGTGTTATGTGTTGGCGGCAGCGCAGGGCGGAACCCATCCGGGGCCGCGGGAAACCTTCGGTCATGCGGCGATTGTCGACCCGTGGGGCCGTGTGCTGGCGCATCAGGATCAAGGCGAAGCGGTGTTGTTGGCCGAACGCGACAGTGATGAACAAGCGTCCATCAGGGCGCGAATGCCGGTGACGAGTCATCGGCGGTTTTTCTCGCAGGGCGCACAGCGGCCTGCTTCAGAACATGAATTTAAGGCGTAAACCTATGAGCGAGTTGTTGTCCTCAGTCAGTGATCACCTGTTGGCGCCCGGCGGCGTGACGATCGAGAGCCTGCAAGGCGTGCTCGGCGATCTGGCAGGCCCGGGCATCGATGCTGCCGACCTGTATTTCCAGGGTCAGATCTCCGAGTCGTGGTCGCTGGAAGACGGCATCGTCAAGGAAGGCAGCTTCAACCTCGATCAGGGTGTTGGCGTTCGTGCGCAGTCCGGTGAGAAGACCGGTTTTGCCTACAGCAACGCGATCACCCTTGAAGCGCTGGGCGCTGCGGCTCGTGCCGCGCGTTCGATCTCCCGCGCCGGGCAGAACGGCACGGTGCAGGCGTTCAGCACTCAGGATGTCGCGCAGCTGTATGCGCCGGACAATCCGCTGGAAGTGTTGAGCCGCGCCGAGAAAGTCGAGCTGCTCAAGCGCATCGACGTCGCTACCCGCGCCCTCGACCCACGGATTCAGCAGGTCAGCGTGAGCATGGCCGGGGTCTGGGAGCGGATTCTGGTGGCGTCCACCGACGGAGGCCTGGCCGCTGATGTGCGACCGCTGGTGCGTTTCAACGTCAGCGTGATCGTCGAGCAGAATGGTCGTCGCGAGCGCGGCGGGCATGGCGGCGGCGGGCGTACCGACTACCGTTATTTCCTCGCCGAAGACCGTGCCATGGGTTATGCCCGTGAAGCGCTGCGTCAGGCCCTGGTGAACCTCGAAGCGATTCCGGCACCGGCCGGCACCTTGCCTGTCGTCCTCGGTTCGGGCTGGTCCGGTGTGCTCCTGCACGAAGCGGTCGGCCACGGTCTGGAAGGCGACTTCAATCGCAAGGGCAGTTCGGCCTACAGCGGGCGGATGGGCGAAATGGTCGCTTCCAAGCTCTGCACCATTGTCGATGACGGCACGTTGAGCGGTCGTCGCGGCTCGCTGAGCGTCGACGACGAAGGCACCCCGACCGAGTGCACCACGTTGATCGAAAACGGCGTGCTCAAGGGCTACATGCAGGACAAGCTCAATGCGCGCCTGATGGGCGTGGCCCGCACCGGTAACGGTCGTCGCGAGTCTTATGCACATTTACCGATGCCGCGCATGACCAACACCTACATGTTGGGCGGCGAGAGCGATCCGGCGGAAATCATCGCTTCGGTGAAGAAGGGCATCTACTGCGCCAACCTTGGCGGCGGTCAGGTCGACATCACCAGCGGCAAGTTCGTGTTCTCCACCAGCGAGGCGTACCTGATCGAGGACGGCAAGATCACTGCGCCGGTCAAGGGCGCGACGTTGATCGGCAACGGTCCCGAGGCGATGAGCCGGGTGTCGATGGTCGGTAACGATCTGGCGCTGGACAGCGGTGTGGGCACGTGCGGCAAGGACGGGCAGTCGGTGCCGGTGGGTGTCGGTCAGCCGACGCTGAAAATCGATGCGATCACCGTGGGTGGCACGGGCGCATAAGAAGAGGTGGAGCTTCGGGTGGCGCGCATTGCGGCCACCCGCTGACGACTATCAACGCAGGCCGCGTTGCGTATCGTCCAGCTCACGGATGTACTTGAAGATCTTGCGGCTGGAAGCAGGAGGTTTGTTTTGCGCAACCTCGTGCTGAGCCTGACGGATCAGGGAACGCAGTTGTTGGCGATCGGCGTCCGGGTACTCGACGACGAATTTCTCCAGCACGGCATCGTCACCGGCGATCAGGCGGTCACGCCAGCGTTCGAGGTTGTGGAAACGCTCGTTGTACTGACGGGTGGAGGCATCGAGTTGATCGAGCAGTACCAGAATCGCGTCAGTGTCCTGATCGCGCATCAGTTTGCCGATGAACTGCAGGTGCCGTTTACGCGCGATGTTCGCGGTGTGCTTGGGCGCATCGGCCAGGGCCCGGCGCAAAGCGTCGGTCAATGGCAGTTTTGCCTGCAAGTCGGGCTTGAGTGTTGTAAGGCGCTCGCCAAGGTCAACCAGAGCATGCAGCTCGCGTTTGACCTGAGATTTGCTTTTTTCTCCCGTATCGAGGGAGTCGTCGTAAGAATCAACCATGGTGGCAGTCCGCAAAGAAACGCCGCCATGATAACCAGTCGGGGGCCGCTTGTCCGGCCCGGTCGCTCGATGACCCCAGCCGAAAGCAGAATTTGAGTGGAGATGAGCATGAGTGCAGTTCAAAGCGTCGGCCCGCAGGCATTGCCGGCACTGCAGGAACAGGTCGAGCAGATCATCGCCGAAGCCAAGCGTCAGGGCTCCAGCGCCTGCGAAGTCGCGGTGTCGCTGGAGCAAGGTTTGTCGACTTCGGTGCGCCAGCGTGAGGTCGAGACGGTCGAGTTCAATCGCGATCAGGGTTTTGGCATCACCTTGTATGTTGGCCAGCGCAAAGGCTCGGCCAGCACTTCCGCCACCGGCCCTGATGCGATTCGCGAAACCGTTGCCGCTGCACTGGCCATCGCCAAACACACCTCTGAAGACGAAGCTTCGGGCCTCGCTGATGCGGCGCTGATGGCCAGGGATCAGCAGGATTTCGATCTGTTTCACGAGTGGGACATCACCCCCGAGCAGGCCATCGAGAAGGCGCTGATCTGTGAAGCGGCCGCGTTCGACGCCGATGCGCGGATCAAGAACGCCGACGGCACCACCCTCAGCACGCATCAGGGCTGCCGTGTGTATGGCAACAGCCACGGTTTCATCGGCGGTTACGCGTCGACCCGGCACAGCCTGAGCTGCGTGATGATCGCCGAAGCCGATGGCCAGATGCAGCGCGATTACTGGTATGACGTGAACCGTCAGGGCAGCTTGCTGGCGGATCCGGTGAGCATCGGCCAGCGTGCCGCGCAACGCGCCGCGAGCCGTCTGGGCGCGCGTCCGGTGCCGACCTGCGAAGTGCCGGTGCTGTTTTCCGCCGAGCTGGCGGGCGGGTTGTTCGGCAGTTTCCTGTCGGCGGTGTCCGGCGGCAGCCTGTATCGCAAATCGTCGTTTCTCGAAGGCACTTTGGGGCAGAAACTGTTTCCGGAATGGCTGACCATCGACGAGCGTCCGCACCTGATGCGCGCCATGGGCAGTGCGTCCTACGACGGCGATGGTCTGGCCACTTACGCCAAGCCGTTCGTCGAGAAGGGCGAACTGGTGTCGTACATCCTCGGCACTTACTCCGGGCGCAAACTCGGCATGCCGAGCACCGCCAACGCGGGTGGCGTGCACAACCTGTTCGTCACTCACGGTGACGAAGACCAGGCGGCGCTGTTGAAGCGCATGGGCCGTGGGCTGCTGGTCACCGAATTGATGGGCCATGGCTTGAACATGGTCACCGGCGATTATTCGCGCGGGGCGGCGGGGTTCTGGGTCGAGAACGGCGAAATCCAGTTCGCGGTGCAGGAAGTGACCATCGCCGGCAACATGCGCGACATGTTCAAGCAGATCGTCGCAGTCGGTAATGATCTGGAGCTGCGCAGCAATATTCGCACGGGCTCGGTGTTGATCGAGCGGATGACTGTCGCGGGTAGCTAAAACCCGGCGGCAACAAAAAAGGCGCGCCCACCCAAGCGGGGGGCCCGCCTTTTTTGTTGGCTCCCCACAAAAAACAGTTGGGG